>CAXUEM010000093.1:9579-10070 GCA_964249885.1 uncultured Hymenobacter sp.
GGCTCGTCCTCCGCCGGGCGGTGGCGCAGCGCGCGGACCCCAAGCAGCACCAGGTACGCCGCGCCCGCGAACCGCACGACGTCGTAGGCCACCGCCGAGGAGGCCAGCAGCGCCGAGAGCCCGGCCGCGGCCAGCCCGATGTGCGCGAGCCTCGCGGACCACACCCCGAGGACCGAGGCCACGCCGGCTCGCCGACCTCGGCCAGCGTCCGCGTGACGATGTACAGCACGTTGGGCCCGGGGATCAGGCAGAAGACGACGGCGGTGACCGCGAAGGCGCCGAGGGGCTCGAGCGAGGGCATCGGGCGGTCGAGCGGAGAGCGGCGGACGAGGTTCGAACTCGCGACCCTCAGCTTGGGAAGCTGATGCTCTACCAACTGAGCTACCGCCGCAGGACCCCGGAGCATACCGGCGCGGAGGAGGGCAGGGCGAGGGATACCCTCGAAGGGGAATGCGAAGAGGACCCGCCGTCGCCGTCGTGCTCCTCGCCGC
>CAXUEM010000094.1:0-533 GCA_964249885.1 uncultured Hymenobacter sp.
GCGCCGGGCCGCCGCCGTGGGCTGGCCCTAGCGGCGGCGCAGCTCGGCGCGGGCCGGGTCGCGGCGCAAAAGCCAGGAGTTGGCGCCGCCGAAAACCTCCTGCCAGCGGAAGCCGTCGATGGTCACCAGCACAATGTTGGCTGAGTCGGCCGGGGCCTGGGCCAGCGCGGGGGCGCCGGCCAGCCCCAGCCAGCAGGCCACAAACCGGCCCCAAATAAAAAGATTTGAAGTTTTCAAACCCACTGAATCAAATTAAAGCAAGCAGGCCAGGGAACGGAATGCCGGTTAAACCTACGGCGGGCGCCGCCCGGTGTTCAGCCTGTCCGCGTTACCTTTCTGCGAACAGCTAACCGCCAACTGCGGCCGATGTCCCGGCCCCGCCGGCATTTTCTATGAGCGTGCTTTTCCGTCGGCTTTTCCTGGGTCTCATCTGGTTTTACCGGCAATTCATCTCGCCGCTCACCACGCCCAGCTGCCGCTACTCGCCCACCTGCTCAGCCTACGCGGCCGAGGCCATCGCCAGGCACGGCCCC
>CAXUEM010000094.1:543-10024 GCA_964249885.1 uncultured Hymenobacter sp.
CCCTGGCGCGGCGGCAAGCTGGCGTTGCGGCGCATCAGCCGCTGCCACCCCTGGGGCGGCCACGGCCCCGACCCAGTGCCCTAGGCCACGCCGAAACCCACGAAAGCGCAGCCGCTACCCGCGGTTTCGCGGCGCGCGCCACACCCTGGCGCGGCCAGCCCCGTATAGCTAGGCCGGCGCCACGGCCGGCCCGGGCGTCGCGCCGGCCGCGCTCGCGCTGCTTATCCCCGTTTCCTCATTCTAGTTCTATTCTTATGCGCATATCTGCTTTTCTGTCCGGCCTGAGCCTGCTGGCCTTGACGGCCGCCTGCTCCGAAGCACAGTCGGAAAGCCAAGGCAGCCAGTCGTTGGCAGGCAAAGAAAAAGGCAAGGGCAAGAACAAAGGCAAAGACCCCGACCGCCGCAAAGACCAGGACGCCGCCGCGCAGGTGGCCGGCCTGCGCCAGGTGGGCTCGCTCAAGGGCAAGGTGCCCGAAAGCTCGGGCCTGTGTCCGGCCCCGCAGGCCGGCAGCTTCTACACCTTCGGCGACGGTGGCAACGGCGCCACCCTCTACCAGCTCGATGGCAGTGGCCAACTGCTGGGCAAGCTGGAGCTGGGCATCGACAATATCGATTGGGAAAGCCTGACCCGCGACGAGCAGGGCAATTACTACATCGGCGACTGCGGCAACAACGAAAGCTCGCGCCGCGACCTGCAGCTGCACCGCCTGCGCCCCGACCAGCCCAATCAGATTCAAACCATCCGCTTCCGGTATGCCGACCAGACCGAGTTTCCGCCCAAGAAAAAAGGGCGCAACTTCGACTGCGAGGCCATCGTGGCCCAGGGCGGCCGGGTGTATCTGTTCACGAAAGACCAGGGCCAGGAGCGCGAGAGCAAGGTGTACGCCGTGCCCACCACGGCCGGCGACCACGAAGCCAAGCTCGTGGCCCGCCTGCCCATTACAGGCCAGGTCACGGATGCCGCGCTGAGCCCTAATGGCCGCCGGCTCGTGCTGCTGGGCCGCAGCGAGCTGTTTATCCTTGATGGTAATTCCTGGGCGGACATTCTCAAAGCCACGCCTCGCCCGATTCCGCTCACCGGCGCCGGCCAGACCGAGGGCTGCGCCTTTAAGGATGCCAAGACCCTGATAATTAGCACCGAGCAGGGCGCCCTGTATGAGTACACGCTGCCGTAGGGTTTTTTCAGTTAAGAGTTAGGAGTTAAGAGTTAAGAGTTCAAAAGGAGCACCTCACAAATCTGGTGGTCCTTTTGAACTCTTAACTTCTAACTCTTAACTGCCTCAGCCCTTGCGCGCTGCCGGCACGCTGGCTGCGGCGGCTTCGTCAGCTTCCAAATCGCGCGGGGCGTAGCCGTAGGGGTTGTTCGGGTTTTTGCCGGCGCGCAGCAGGACGGCAATGCCGACGAAAATGAGCGGAATGCTCAGAATCTGGCCCATGTTCAGCGGCAGCTTGTCCTCAAAAGCCTCCTGATTGAGCTTGATAAACTCCAGCAGAAAACGCTGGGTGAAGAGCAGCACCACGAACAGGCCGAAAATCAGGCCGCGCGGGGTACGCTCCTTGGTGCGGTTCCAGAGGTAAAACAGGAAGGCAAACAGCACGATGCAAAACAGCGCCTCGTAGAGCTGGGCGGCGTGGTGCAGCTCGTTCGGGATGTTGCCGCTGGTGCCGTGCAGCTCGTTGTAGCGCAAAAACTGGAAGCCCCAGGGCACGTCGGTTTTGCTGCCGATGATTTCCGAGTTCATCAGGTTGCCGATGCGGATGCAGGCGCCGCCGGTGGCCACTACCAGCACCAGCCTATCGAGCACCCAGAGGTAGTCGAACTTGTTGTTGCGCGCAAACAGCCAGGCCGCGAACAGGATGCCGATGGTGGCGCCGTGGCTGGCCAGCCCGCCCTCCCAGATTTTGAAAATCTCGGGCCAGTGCGCCGCCGTAAAGTAGTAGCCCGGCGCGTAGAAGGCCACGTGCCCCAGCCGCGCCCCCACAATGGTGCCGATGAGAATGTACACGAACAGGGTATCAACCCAGCGCGGCGACACTCGCTCGCGGCTGTAGACGTGGTTGAGAATGTAGAGCCCCAGCAGGAAGCCCGACATAAACAGCACCCCGTACCAGCGAAACGTAAGCGGCCCCAATTGGCCAATAATAGGGTCAACCGACCAGGGAATGGCAGCGAAGAATGAGCTCATGCCGCAAAGGTAGCCGCCGGGGCAAGTTTTGCGCGGCCAGCAGGGGGTACTACGGCTGCAATACCCCCTGCTGGCTGCAGTTCGGCGCTGTGTGCGTACAAAGCCAGCAGGGGGTAAAATCTCTTACAGCGCGGCCAGCTCTTCGGCGAAGCCGCCGCTGAGGATGGGAAAGCGCAGCCAGGAGCGCGGGTCCACGTTGTAGTCGTCGAGGTGGAAGCTGGGGGCGTACCGCTCGCGCTTCCACTGGTTGCGGCTCCAGAGCTGGTAGAAGCGGCGCACGTAGGTTTTCAGCTGCTCCGTATCAAAGCCTGTGGCTTCGGTTTCGAGCGTGGCCAGCACTTCTTTCGGGCTGAGCCGATTGTAGAAAGCCAGGCGCTCGATGCGGTTGAGCAGGGTGTAGGGCATCAGGTCGCGCTCGTCGGTTTGCTTATCTTCGAGCGGGCGCAGCTCGGCGGTGGGCTGCAGGGCGTTGACGTGGCGCAATGCCGTGTAGCCCAGTTCGGTTTCGGCCCAGCGCAGCCATTTTTTCACGAAGTCCTTGTCGACGCCCGCGATGGGCGAGATAGAGCCGGCCGTGTCGCCGTCCATGGTGCAGTAGCCCACGGAGGCCTCGGAGCGGTTGGAGGTGGTGATGAGCAGGCAGTTCTGCACGTTGGCCAAAAGCCAGATAGCCGGGGCCCGCACCCGCGCCTGAATGTTCTGCAGGGCCAAATCGTCGGTCTGCCAGCTTAGCTCCCGCTGCAGCGCGCCCTGAATTTTGCCCACGTAACCGGTTACTTCCTCGTCGATGGTCCAGTTGAAAAACCGCGCGCCGAGGCTGTCGGCCAGCTCTTTGGCCGAATTAAACGTGTCATCGGAAGAATTCACCGTGCCCTGGTAGGCGCAGGTCAGCAGCTGCTGCACGAGCTGCTGCTGAACGGTGGTGGCTACCGAGGTGGGCGCGCCCGTGGTTTCGACCACCTGCGTGGCCGCGCCGCCCGCGCCGGCCTGCACCATTACCGTTTCCGGGGCGGCCGGAAAGCAGCCGCTGCGCTGCTTAAACAGTTCCACACCCAGCTCCTCGACGCCCAGGCGCACCATCTCGGCCACGCCCACGGCGCAGAAGCAGGAGTCGGCGCCGCCGCTCAAACTCAGCACGAAGCCCCGGCTGCGGGCCTTGCGCAGGTAGTCGAACAAGCCCAGGCTCATGGCCTGGTTCAGCTCCCGGTACTCGTCGGGCTCGGGCAGCTTCTTGATGGTGTCGGCCGGGGCCAGCGGCTGGCTGAAATCCACGTCCACGAACTCCAGGTCCACTTCCTTGAAGCTCATGAGCTGATTGCGCAGGAGCAAGTGCCCGTTGCGCGCCACCAGAATCTCGCCGTCGTAGATGACGCGGCCGGCCTCATTGCCGAGCAGGTTGGCGTACAAATACGTGCAGTTGAAGGTGCGCGAGGCGTTCATCACCAGCTGGTAGCGCACGTCGGTTTTGCTCATCGCAAAGTGGCTGGCCGAGGGATTTACTATCATATCGACCCGGCCCTGGAGGCGGCAGGCGGGCCGCACGTCGTCGGGCCGCCAGGCGTCCTCGCAAATCTCGAAGCCAAACTTTACGCCCCGATGCTCAAAAATCAGGTCGCCCAGCGGCCAGGTTTCGCCCTCGTAGGTCACGCTCGTGGTTTCGCCGGCCGGCCAGGGCACGAAAAACCGGGTTTCGTAGTGCACGCCGTCGTTGGCCAGAAACTGCTTGGCCGCGAAGCCCAGAATCTGCCCGTCGCGCAGCACGGCGGCCGTGTTGTAGGTGCGGTGCTGCAGGCGCACGGGCAGGCCCACCACTACGCAGATGCCCTCAGTCCAAGGCCGGATGGCTTGTAAGTGAGTCAAGGCCGAGGCCGGCATCCATTCGCTCAGAAACAGGTCCTCGCAGCCGTAGCCGGTCAGACACAATTCCGGCAAGCACAGCAGCTCCACGCCGTTTTGCCGGCCCAGCTCAATGGCAATGCGGATATTTTCCAGGTTGTGCGTCCAGTCGAGCGGAATCTGGTTGAGGGCGGCACCGGCAATACGCATGGGTCAATTAAAAATTAGGAATTAAAAATTAAAAATGACCCTGCTGGACCACGCGCATATCAACGGCGCAAGCTCAGCCTGGTTTCTGATTCTCAGGCCAAGCCAGGCAGTTATTTTTAATTCATAATTTCTAATTTCAAAATATCCCCAGCGCCTGCAAGGCCCGCTCGGCGGCCAGCTGTTCCGCCTGTTTCTTGCTCAGGCCCATGCCGGTGGCTACTATTTCTTCATCGAGCAGCACGGTAGCCGTGAACTCCATCACGCCGCCGGGGCGGGGCTCGCCGTTGATATCGTAGCGCAGCACCTTGCCCTGGCGCTGGGCCCACTCCACGAGCTTGCTCTTGAAGTTGCTGGTGGTGGTGGCCAGTGAGTGCACGTCCACGAAGGGCTTGACGAGGCGGTTGAGCACGAACTTGCGGGCCGCCTTGTAGCCCAAATCCAGGTACACGGCGCCCACCAGCGCTTCCAGGGCGTTGCCGTTCACCGAGCGCGAGCGGGCCACGCGGGTCTGGGCGGCGTCGAGCTGCATAAGCTTGTCGAGGCCCAGCTTCAAAGCCATCCCATTAAGGCTCTCGCGGTTCACGATGCGCGAGCGGGTTTCGGTCAGAAAGCCCTCCTGCTCGTACGGAAACTTGCGAAACAGATACTCGGCCACCACCGCGCCCAGGATGGCGTCGCCGAGAAACTCCAGCCGCTCGTTGCTTTGGTGGCGCGCCTCCTGGCCCTGCGCCCGCACCGCTGAGGAGTGCGTGAAGGCCAGCTGGTACAGCCTCAAGTTGTCGGGCTCGCGGCCCGTTACGGTCATCACCGCCTGCCGAAACGCTTTATCGGAGCTGAAGAGGCGGCGGAAAAGACCGAAAAGAGGCAGGGCCATTTGGTAAGGAAAACTGGCTGGCGCGAAGAGCAAGCCCGGGAAGCAGCGCCACAAAAATAGAACGTCCTGCTGAACGCCGGGAGGCATTTCGCTTGCGGCACTAGCTCAATCGTTGTTTACCATTGATTAGTCAGCGGGCGAGATGCTTCCCGGCGTTCAGCAGGACGTTCTTTCGGTCGCTGCGAAGCAAACGCCTACTCCGCCAGCTTGCGGAAAATCACCGCCGTGTTGTGCCCGCCGAAGCCAAACGTGTTGCTCATGGCCACCCGCACGTCACGGGCCTGCGCCGTGTTGGGCGTGATGTTGAGCGCGGCGTTGATTTCCGGGTCGGGGGTGTGGAAGTTGATGGTGGGTGGCACCAGGCCGTGCTGCATGGCCAGCAGGCAAGCCACGGCCTCCACGCCGCCGGCGCCGCCCAGCAGGTGCCCGGTCATGCTTTTGGTCGAGGAAATGCTGATCTGAAGGGCGTGCTCGCCGAAAACTTCCTCAATAGCTTTGAGCTCGGCGCCGTCGCCCAGGGGCGTGCTCGTGCCGTGGGTGTTGATGTAGTCCACGGCCTCCGGTCCGATGCCGGCGTCGCGCAGGGCCGTGCGCATCATCAGGGTCACGCCGCTGCCGGTGGGGTCGGGCGCGGTGATGTGGTAGGCGTCCGACGACATGCCGCCGCCAATGAGCTCGGCGTAGATTTTGGCGCCGCGGGCCTTGGCGTGCTCGTATTCTTCCAGCACCAAGGCGCCGGCGCCCTCGCCCAGCACGAAGCCGTCGCGGTCTTTGTCGTAGGGCCGCGAGGCCGCCTCAGGCGCATCATTCCGCTCGCTCATGGCGCGCAGGGCATTGAAGCCGCCGATGCCAGGCTCGGTAATAGCCGCCTCAGAGCCGCCCGTTACCACCGCGTCGGCCATGCCCAGGCGAATGGTGTTGAAGGCGGCGAAAATAGCGTCGTTGGACGAGGCGCAGGCTGAAGTCGTGATGAAATTTGGACCGCGAAATTTATTCTTAATCGAGATGTTGCCCGAGGCAGAATCGGCTATCATCTTCGGAATAAAGAACGGGTTGTAGCGCGGGGTGCCGTCGCCGCGGGCAAACTGCACCGACTCCTCGTGGAAGGTCTTCAGCCCGCCGATGCCCGAGCCCCAGATAACGCCCACCCGGTCGCGGTCCACGCCCGCCGTCAGCAGGCCGGCGTCGGCAATGGCCTCGTCGGAGCACACCACGGCGAACTGCGTGAACAGGTCCATCTTGCGGTGCTCCTTGCGGTCGAAGAAGTCGTCGGCGTTGTAGCCCTTGACTTCGCAGGCAAAGCGGGTTTTAAACTTGGCGGCGTCGAAGCGGGTGATGGCGGCCGCGCCGCTCGTGCCCGTGCGCAGGCCTTCCCAGTAGGCCGGGGCCGTGTTGCCCAGGGGCGTGAGGGCGCCCAGGCCGGTGACAACTACACGTCGGATGGACGCCATAGACCGCAGATTTAACAGATTCCGGACAGATTTATTCTAACAGCGCCTTGGCCGAAAACGGCAAAACCGGCCGGCGGCGAGCCGGCCGGTATAGCGCAAAATTTGTTTTTTAACTGCCTTCCGCTCTGTCCTGCTGACGAGCGGAAAGCAAAAAACGGCAGGTAATGATTTGCCTTATTTGGCGTGCTCTTCGAGGTAGCTGATGGCCTGCCCTACGGTGCCGATGTTTTCGGCCTGGTCATCGGGAATGCTCACGTTGAATTCTTTCTCGAACTCCATAATCAGCTCCACGGTGTCGAGCGAGTCGGCGCCAAGGTCGTTGGTGAAGCTGGCTTCGGGAGTTACTTCGGAGGCTTCAACGCCCAGCTTGTCGATGATGATGGCCTTTACTTTTTCTGCGATTTCAGACATTTCCGTAGGAGGTTAGTAGAATATGACGGCGCAAAGTAACGCCGTTTTTAGTAACAATGCCAAGCTGCCCCCCTGCTGGCCGGCTTATAAGATTCGGGCCAGCCGGCAGCGGCGCCCGCCGGCCCGGCCGTAGCTTTGCCCGAGCCGCCCCGCCTTGCCCGCTATGAAAACCTTCACCCTCGAAGTGGCCTTCGACTGCGACTTCGACCTGTTCGGTCTCGTCTCCAGCTCCCGCGACTACACTCTGGCCTGGACCCTGAACCGCGCCCTGCGCCTGCGCCTGGTGCGCCAGCCCGACCTCGTGGTCGACCTGCTCACCCAGGGCCGGCTCTTGTTCAGCCATTACCTGCACGCCACCGAAACCCTTACCTTCCGGCTGCTGCGCAACCGCTCCCTGACTTCCTCGACGCTGAAAAAGCCTTTTCTGGTACCCGACTACAAGCAGTACGACTACCTGCTGCACATCACCAACGGCCAGGGCCCGCTGGGCGCCGACGAGCTGCTCCCCCTGCTGGGCGCCCTGCCCGCCGTGCAGTACGCCGGCCCGGTGGAGGTGGAAGCGCTGAAATACAAGGAGAATCTGCAGTTTTGAGGCCCGAAACCCGGGACGCGAACCGCCGCCCAGCGGCCGGCGCGAACTGAGTTTTGCCCTACAGCTTCTTTGGGGCTTTGGACTTCGCGCCGCGTGACGTTCTTTGCTGACTTATCTGCTGAATAAACGACATGGAACCCCGCACGACCTTCAACAAAACCAAAATCGTGGCCACCGTCGGCCCGGCGTCCAACACCTACGACAAGCTCGGCATGCTCATCCGCGAAGGCGTGGACGTGTTCCGGCTCAACTTCTCGCACGGCGCCCACGAGGAGCACCTCTCGGTGATTAACACCGTGCGGCGGCTGAACAAGGACCTGCGCACCCACGTGGGCCTGCTCCAGGACCTGCAGGGCCCCAAGATTCGCCTCGGCGAGGTGGAGGGCGGCAGCGTGGAAATCAAGCGCGGCGATAAAATCAAATTGGTGTGCGGCGAAAAAGAAATTTCCACCGCCACCCGCCTGAGCACCATCTACCTGGGCCTGGCCGCCGACGTGAAGCCCGGCGACATGATTCTGCTCGACGATGGCAAGCTGGAGCTGAAGGTGCTGGCCACCGACGGCAAGACTGAGGTCGACGTGGAAGTTATTTACGGTGGCACCGTGAAGCCCCGCAAAGGCATCAACCTGCCCGACTCCGACGTGTCGGCCCCGAGCATGACCGAAAAGGACATCGAAGACCTCAAGTTTGGCCTCGCCAACGACGTGGACTGGATTGCCCTGAGCTTCGCCCGCCGCGCCGACGACATTCGCTTCATCAAAAGCCTGATTGCCGAGGCCGGCAAATCCACCCGCGTCATTGCCAAAATCGAGACGCCCGAAGGCCTGCGCAACCTCGACGAAATTATTGCCCTGACTGACGCCGTAATGGTGGCCCGCGGCGACCTCGGCGTGGAAGTGAGCATGGAGGAAGTGCCCATGGCCCAGAAGCTCATCGTGGCCAAGTGCAACGCTGTGGGCAAGCCCGTCATCGTAGCCACCCAGATGATGGAGAGCATGATTTCGGCCCCGCGCCCTACCCGCGCCGAAACCTCGGACGTGGCCAACGCCGTGCTCGACGGCGCCGACGCCGTGATGCTCTCGGCCGAAACCGCCGTGGGCCAGTACCCGGCCGAGGTTATTCGCTCGATGGTGAACACGATTATGAGCGTCGAGAGCCAGAGCCCCACGCTCTACAACAAGTGGTGGCCCATCGACCCGAAGGCGCCCACGTTCATGGTCGACAGCATTCTGTCGGCCTCCTGCCACCTGGCCAAGAACACCACCGCCAAGGCCATCACCGGCATGACGCACCGCGGCTACACGGCCTTCCAACTGGCCAAGTATCGCCCCAAAGCCAACATCTTCATCTTCACCGACAACCGCCCCCTGCTCACGGCCCTGAGTCTGGTCTGGGGCCTGCGCGGCTTCTACTACGACCGCCTGGTGAGCACCGACAACACCGTCTCCGACATTCGCTACACCCTCATGACGACCGGCCACCTACTGGCCGGCGACGTGTTCATCAACACCGCCTCCATGCCCATTCAGGACAAGGGCCTGGCCAACATGGTGAAGGTGAGCGTGGCTTAATCAATCACAGATGGTGCAGATGAGGCCGCTGAGGCCGCAGATTTCGTTTAACTAACCTTCTGCTGCCTGTAGCTGACAGTTGGCGTGATTATGCGGCTTGGTCAATTAACCAAAAAAGGACGCTCGGTGAGCGTCCTTTTTTGGTTGCGCGCCGGGCAGCGCGCCACTCACTTCTTTTTAGCTTACTCTTTTACCAGCCGCCAGCTGAGCGGGGCGGCGCCGGGCGCGCGCAGGCGCAGCAGATACAGGCCCGCCGGCAGCCCGGTCAGCGGCAGCAGCAGCTGGGTTTGGCCGGCTGGCGCCGGGGCGCTCCACACCTGGCGGCCCAGCACGTCGGTCAGGGCCAGCAG
>CAXUEM010000095.1:0-9975 GCA_964249885.1 uncultured Hymenobacter sp.
CCCCTGGCCGATGTGCCCGCCCGCTACCTGCGTGCGCAGGGCTACGACACGGCCCCGCCCGAAACCCAGGCCCGGCTGGTTCATCAGGTGCTGGCCCAGCTGGAAAAGCCCGCCCACTACTACCTCATCGAACTCGACGGCCGCACCCGCCTGAGTTTGCTGCCTGTGGGCGAGGTGCTCGAAACCCTGCCCGGCTCCGACCCCCTGCTGGCCCTGCGCCGCTTCGTGCCGCTGGCCCTGAGCCGCCGCGCCCTGGAAGCCGAGCGCCGGCTACCGCCACCTCGCCGACCTGATTATGGCCCACCTGCACCAGATTCCGGCCGGCGCCGCCAGCGTGGAGGTGCTGGATTTTTACACGAACGAGCAGCGTCTCATCAAACTAAAACCCAGCGAGAAGCCCCAGCGCACCGCCGAAAACCTGTACCGCAAGGCCAAAAACCAGCAGCTGGAAGAGCGGCAGCTGCGTGAGCGCATCGCCCGCCGCGAGGCCGAAGCCCTGACGGCAATGGAGCAGCTCGAAGAGCTGGAAACCCGGCCCGAGCTGCAGGAGCTGCGCGGCCTGCGCGCCTGGCGCAAGCAGCACGGCCTTGACCCGGCTGCGGCAGCCAAGGCTCAGGCCGGCGAGCTGCCCTTCAAAGTATTCGAAGACCAGGGCTTTACCATCCTGGTGGGGCGCAACGCGGTCAACAACGACCTGCTGACCCAGAAATACGCCCACAAGGACGACCTCTGGCTGCACGCCAAGGACGTGAGCGGCTCCCACGTCGTCGTCCGGCACCGCGCCGGGCAGCCCGTGCCGGAGCCGGTCATCGAGCGGGCGGCCCAGCTGGCGGCCTGGTACTCGAAGCGGCAGAACGACACCTTGTGCCCGGTGACGGTGACGCCCAAAAAGTGGGTGCGCAAGCCCAAGGGCGCCCGCCCCGGCCAGGTGCTGGTGGAGCGCGAGCGGGTGCTGCTGGTGCCGCCGGCTAACCCATTTGAGCGGCAGTAGTTGGCTTTCGGAGCGCCTGCGCAACCAACATACACAAAAAAAGCCCGCCAAAAGGCGGGCTTTTCAAACTGCGTGCGCGCGGGGAGATTCGAACTCCCACACCCGAAGGCACCACCCCCTCAAGATGGCGTGTCTACCAGTTTCACCACGTGCGCAGAAAACCTAAGTGTAGCGGCGGCTTCTTGCGAAAACCGGCTCCGCTGAGGCGGCGAAGCGGGGGCAAAGATACGCCGACGGGTTCTACGGCGCAACAACCGGCCGCAATTTAATGCCGCCGCGCCCGGCCAGACCATTGCAGTTGCCGAGTAAAACCCGCTTAATCAGGCAGAACCGCCACCTCGCTGCCGGCCAAAAAAACCACTACCCCCTGCTGGCTGCAAGCCAGCAGGGGGTAGTGGCAAAGGCAACGAAGGGCGGGGCCGGCTACTCGGCGCGCGTGAGCGGCGACTCGACCACGTGCTCGGACACGAACCAGACCTGCATTTCGTTCGTGCGCACGAGCTGGCTCACAATGAGGTCGTTCGTGCCGTCGTCTTTGGCGTCGGAGGCCTTCTCGGCGTAGTCGTGGCAGTTTTTCAGGATGCGCTGGTGGGCATCGAGCAGGCGCGACACCTGCACGGGCGCCTCCTCGCGGTCGCGGGGCACGCGCGGGATGCTGGTATGCTCGGCCACGTCGGCGGCCATGGCCACGGCCACACCGCCCAGAATCTGGATGCGCTCGGCAATGGCATCGACGAGCACGGCCTGCTCCTCGTAGTGCTTGTCGTAGAGCAGGTGCAGCTGGTAGAAGGTGGGGCCCACCACCTGCCAGTGGTGCTTTTTATACATGTCGCGCAGCGTGATGGTGTCGGCCAAGAGCTGGTTGAGGTTGGTTACGCTCTCCTGGCGCACGTTTTCTTCCAGGCCGATGGGCAGGCGCTGGCTCACGGTGCCGTAGCGCTGGGTGGGCGCGGGCGCATTCTGCTGCTGGTTAAGCAAGGGTTGAATGTTGACGGCCGGGTTGGTCTGGCCGTTGCGGTCAACTTTTGCGGCGGACTTGGCGAGTTTGGCCACCCCGTCTTTCAGGGAGGCGCTGGGGGCGGCAGTTTTGGCAGCCATAAAGTAAGGGCGTTTGGTTAGGATTGAATAGAGCTTGCAAAAGCCTTTTCCCTTACGCAGCCAGCCGCGCCGGGTTGGCCGCCGGGAGGCAGTGTGAGGCGGCCGGCGCCGGGGGCGCCGCTGGCAACTTATACTTGCTAACGAGCGTTAGGTAGCGTATCTTTGCCGTGCGGTCTTTCGCTTTCCTTGCCATGACTACTGCCTCCCCCCTGCTGGCGCCGGCTTCGCGCAAAACCCAGATTGCGCGCACGGCCACGGCCCTGTTTCGCAGTCGGGGCTTTGCCGCCACCAGCATGCGGGAACTGGCCACGGCGCTGGGCCTGGAGGCCGGCAGCCTGTATTCGCACATTAAAAGCAAGGAAGAGCTGCTGCACGGCATCTGCTTTGGGTTGGCCGAGACGCTGTTTCAGGGCTTTGCCCAGGCTACGGCCGACGCCGCGCTGCCCGTGCCCGCCCAGTTGCGCCGCGCCATTGAGGCCCATGTGCGGGTGCTGACCCAGGATGTGGCCGCCGCCAGCGTGTTTCTGCACGAGTGGCGCCACCTGAGCGAGCCGGCCCGCACTGAGTTCGTGGCTTTGCGCGACAAATACGAAACCAGCTTCCGCGAGCTTATCCAGCAGGGTCTCGACCAGGGCGAGCTGCGCGCGCCCGACGCCGCCTTTGCCACCCTCACCCTGCTGGCCAGCCTCAACTGGCTGCCCGCCTGGTACAAGCCCGAGGGCAGGCTCAGCCCCGACGATATTGCCCACCGCCTGGCCGAGCAGTTGTTGTTTGGCCTGAAGCTTCGAGCTTAGAACTCAGAGCTTAGATTTTTCTGTCTCGTTCCTTTCAACTCGCTCCCGCCTTTTTATCTCTCTGGCTTACGTTTTAAGTTCTCACCTCTAAGCTCTATAAACATGTACGGTTCCGCCAGCACCCACGACCTGCCGACTTCCGCCGCCGCTACCGGCCTGGAAAACGAAGACCCCATCCTGCTGGCCGAGTTTGAGGCCCGCATTGCCCGGGGTGAGAAGATTGAGCCCAGCGACTGGATGCCGGCGATGTACCGCAAGCAGCTCATTCGCATGATAGAGCAGCACGCGCACTCCGAAATCATCGGCTCCCTGCCCGAGGGCACCTGGATTACGCGCGCGCCGGGCTTCCGCCGCAAGATGGCCCAGATGGCCAAGGTGCAGGACGAGGTGGGCCACGCGCAGCTGCTGTACTCGGCGGCCGAGACGCTGGGCAAAACCCGCGAGGACATGCTAACTGACCTGATTAACGGCAAGAGCAAGTACTCTAACGTCTTCAACTACCCCACGCCGACCTGGGCCGACTCGAACGTGATTTCCTGGCTGATTGACGCCGGCGCCATCGTGAATCAGCTGGCCAACGCCAAGGGCTCCTACGGCCCTTATTGCCGCGCCCTGGACCGGATTTGCGCCGAGGAGGCCTTTCACCTCAAGTACGGGCACGATGCGGTGGTGCACATGGCCACGGGCACCAAAATCCAGCGCGAGATGATGCAGGCCGCCCTGAACCGCTGGTGGCCGGCCATCATGACCTTCTTCGGGCCTTCGGACAAGATGAGCGTGCACACCGAAATCCTGATGCGCTGGAAAGTGAAGATGGCCTCGAACGATGCCTGCCGCCAGCAGTTTCTGGACATGTACGTGCCCAAAATCTGGGAAATCGGCCTGACCCTGCCCGACGAGAAGCTAGCGAAGAACGAGGAAACCGGTCAGTGGGAGTTCACCGAGCCCGACTGGGAAGATTTCAAGCGCGTGATTAACGGCGACGGACCCTGCAACGCCGAGCGCCTCGCGGTGCGCCGCGCCGCCGAGGAAAACGGCGCCTGGGTGCGCCGCGCCCTGCAAACGGCCAGCCCCCGGCAGTACGTGCGCCCGCTGGCGTAACTCAATTAAAAATTGAAAATGATGAATTAAAAATGCGCTTGTGCTGACCTGGCGCCTGTTTAGCTAATTCATTTTTGATTTCTAATTCATAATTTTTAATTGAGACGATGCAATCGTTAGACCCGCGCATGAACCGGCTGGGGCTGCCCGATGCGCCACCCGCGCCGCAGCCCAAGGCGGCCCTCGACCAGTTTGCCACCTACGAGGTATTTCACCAGAAAAAGGAGGGCGCGCCGTTTGTGTACGCCGGGCCGGTGCACGCGCCGGAGGCCGACGTGGCCTTCCTCTTTGCCAAAGAGCAGTACAGCCGCCGCTTTGCCTGCGCCGGGCTGTGGGTGGTGCCCACGGCCGCCATCACCGTGACCGAGTACGTGGGCGACCAGGAATCGGCCTATGACACCCTGCCCCTGTTGGCCACTGGCCAGCAGGGGGTGGCGGCCGCGCCGGACGCCCGCACCACGGCCTCGGAGTTTGCCGAAGGCGAGGAAGACTACGACGTATTTCATCTGAAAAAGCGTGGCAAGGCCCACCAGCACGTGGGCAAGGTGCGCGCGGCCTCGGTGGCCGCAGCTTTGCAGACGGCCAAGGCGGTGTTCGGCGCGCAGCCCGGGCCGGTCGTGAACGTGTGGCTGGCCCGCAGCGCCGACTTCCTGCGCTCCGACGACGAAGACCGCGACATCTGGGACACCACGCCCGATAAGAAATACCGCGATGCCGGCGCCTACCGCGTGCAGGACCGCATCGAGAAATACAAGGCCGAAAACCCGCAAGCCTAAGCTGATGAACCCTACCATAGACTTGCTTTACCGCTTGGCCGACGACCAGCTGATTCTGGGCCACCGCAACTCGGAGTGGAACGGCCTGGGCCCGATTCTGGAGGAAGACATTGCCTTCAGCAGCATGGCCCAGGACAAGCTGGGCCACAGCCTGCAGCTGTATACGCTGCTCCATGCGCTGGGCGAGGCCGAGCCCGACACGGTGGCCTTCACCCGCAATGCGCCGCAGTTTCACTGCTGCCAGCTCGTGGAGCTGCCCATCGGCGAGTACGATTTCAGCCTCGTGCGCCACTTTCTGTTCGACCACGCCGAGCTGCTGCGCTTTCAGGCCCTGGCCGACAGCACGTATGAGCCGCTGGCCCAGGTGGCGCGCAAGCTGCGCGGCGAATTGAAATACCACGCCCTGCACGCCAATACCTGGATGAAGCGCCTGGGCACGGCCACCGACGAGTCCATAGCCCGGATGCAGCAGGCCCTGGACTTCACTTTGCCCTACGCGCTGGGTATTTTTGAAACCACCGCCGCCGAGCCCGACATCATCAGCTCGGGCTTATTCATCGGCGAGGCCGAGCTGCAGAGCCGCTGGCTGGAAAGCATCACGAAAGTGTTGAGCCAGACGGCCCTGACCCTGCCCGACCCCCGGCTGGCCACGCCTGTTTTCGGTGGGCGCGGCGGGCAGCACACGCCCCACCTGCAGCCCCTGCTGGACGAGATGGCCGAGGTATTCCGGCTCGACCCGACGGCGGACTGGTAAACTCCTTCGTCCGCATGAGCATGACCGATTCAATCAAAACCAAGCCTCAAATCCTCGACTGGTTGCAGGCCGTGAAGGACCCGGAAATCCCGACCATCTCGCTCGTGGACTTGGGGGTGGTGCGCGCCGTGGAGGTGGACGAGGCCACTGGCGAAGTGTACGTGCAGCTCACGCCCACCTTCGCCGGCTGCCCGGCCATGGACTACATGAAACGCGACGTGGAGCGCACCCTGCTGGCCCACGGCGTGCCCAGCGTACGGGTCGAAATCAGCCTGCGCGAAGCCTGGTCGTCGGACATGCTCACGGAGGCGGGCCGGGCGGCCCTGCGCAGCCACCGGCTCTCGCCGCCGCCGGTGCTGGGCAATGTGGTGTTCGACCTCGATTTTCTCGAATACGCCGAGTGCCCCAACTGCCACGGCCACAATACCGAGCTGCGCACGCCGTTTGGAGCCACATTGTGCCGCGCCGTGCACTACTGCTTTGACTGCAAGCAGATTTTCGAGCAGTTTAAACCGATTTAGATTTGTGGCTTAAAAAGCACATCATGCTTCATCTAGCGTGAATGCAAAATGAGGCATGACGTACTCATTAAAACCCATCAGCATCAAACATGAAGCGTCTTCACTTCTTTTTCTACGCGGCCATGCTTATTGGCAGTGCCCTGCTGAGCAGCTGCAAAACCGACGGCGGCAAAGCGGCCAGCAACCCGGCCAGCGTGGCCGCCGTGCGGGCCCAGTTCGACGTGCTGCGCGACTCGGTGGACGTGAAGTGGCGGCAGATGATAAGCAGCGACGACCAGAAGGTGGGCACCACCCGCCTGCTGCTGCAGGAGCTGGCCACCCAGCGCGCGGCCAATCCGGCCCAGCTCGCGGCCCTCACCCAGGCCAATGCCCGCTTCGCCCGCCTGCGCTACGACCAGGCCACGATGGCTGAATCAGACCGCATTGACCGCTACGACGCCGCCCAGGACTCGGTGCTGAAAGCGCTTTATGAAACGGCCGCGCCGGGCGGCAACGCCGCCACCGCCCAGATTCGGGACTTCACCGAGGGCATTGCCCAGGCCGATGCGGCTGTGGTGGGCCACCGCGTGGCCTACGACCGCGCCGCCCGCACCTACAACAACTACCTGAAGCTGCACCGCGAGGAACTGAGCAGCCTGGGCGGCAAATACGCGGAGTTGCGGCCACTGCCGCTGTTCACGCTCGGCGCCACGGAGTAAGGGCCGCAAAAAAGCAGGCCAACAGGGGGTCGGAATGCAACCATAGGCCAGGAAACTGAATCTGGGCTATATTCGACTTCACACTACTTGCTGCTGCCTGCCATGACCAACCTGTTTACCTCCCGCGCCCGCGCCTGGGCCGGCCTGGCCCTGCTGGCCGCCCTAAGCGCCTGCACTGCTAAAGAAGACGTAGCGCCCGAGCAGGTGGGCTGCGCCACCACGGCCACGGTGCGGCTTTGCCCCGGCCGAACCACCGCCTGCGCCACCGAGCACACCACGCTGGAGCTGGCCGATGGCACCCGCCTGCAGCCCAGCGGCCCCGCCTGGCAGGCCTACCAGCCCCAGCAGGCTGACGGCCAGCTGCTGCGCATCGGCTACACGCTGCGGCCTCAGCTCATGACCACGGAGGCCAACACCAAAAACGCCGAAATTTCTTGCCTGACGCTGGTCGGCAACTGGTGCGGCACGCCGCCGAGGGGAAATAACTAGTAGCTGACTTTTGCTTTTCAATCACTAAAACCCCGCAACAGATGGTTACTTTTTCCTCCATCGGCCGCCGGCTATTGCCGGCCCTTCTCCTGCTCGGCAGCGCTGCCCTTACGGCCTGTTGGGACAAAGAGAAAAATGAAGATTGTGCGCCCAAATGCGACGGCGTGCCGGCCACCGTGCGCGACCTGACGGGCCTCGACGGCTGCGGCAAGGTGCTGGAGCTAGCCAACGGCCGCCGCCTGGAGCCCAGCGGCGCCGAGTGGACGAACTTCAAGAGCGCCAACGGTCAGCGCGTCATCGTGCGCTACGAGCCCAACAACCACCTGGGCAGCATCTGCATGGTCGGCCAGAGCGTTACCGTGACCTGCATTCAGGCCGCTGACGCCGCGGGCAGCAACTAAGCTGATTAACAGCTCCATACTTTGGCTCACTACGGCCGACAGCCGAAAGCGGCCCGCTTCCTTCAGGAGGCGGGCCGCTTTTATGAGTTTAAACCAGCGCACGAATGCTTTTCAAGCATCCAGCAGGGGGTGCGGTGGCTTAGTCAAGGCTGTTACAGCGCCGCCATTTCGGCGCGCACAAAGTCGGCCAGGGTACGCAGGTAGCTGGTGCTGAAGTCGAAGCGGATGCCGGCGGCTTCGTAAATCTCGGTGATGGGGCGGGTGTAGCCCAGGGCCAGCGCCTGCTGGTAGCCGGCCAGCGCGGCCGTGGGGTCCTGGCGGTAGTTGCGCCACATGGCAATGGCACCGAGCTGGGCCATGGCGTACTCGATGTAGTAGAACGGCACTTCGTAGAGGTGCAGCTGCTTCTGCCAGAGATAGGGCTTGAAGGCGGCCAGGCCCTGCCAGCTCACGGCGTGCTGGTTGAACTCGTCGAAAATCTGCACCCAGCGCTCCTGCCGCTGCTTTTCGGTGTGCGCGGGGTTCTCGTACACCCAGTGCTGAAACTTGTCGATGGTAGCCACCCAGGGAAAGGTTTCGAGCACGCCTTCGAGGTGGGTTTTCTTGGCCCGGCGCAGCTCCTCGGGGTTGTCGAAGAACACGTCCCAGTGGTCCATGCTCATCAGCTCCATGCTCATGGAGGCCAGCTCGGCTACCTCGCTCGGCGGATGCTTGTCGGCGCCCAGCGGCAGGCCGCGCGTCAGGAAGGAGTGCACGGCGTGGCCGCCCTCGTGCAGCATGGTCACCACGTCGCGCAACGAGCTGGTGGCGTTCATGAAGATGAAGGGCACGCCGGTTTCATCCAGCGGGTAGTTGTAGCCGCCGGGCGCCTTGCCCTTGCGGCTTTCCAAATCCAGGTGGCCCAGCCGGCGCATGGTGCGCAGGCAGTCGCCCAGGTAGGGGTCCAGGCGCTCGAAGACGGTGATGGTTTTACTCAGCAGCTCCTCGCCGGTGGCGAAGGGACGCAGCGGCGGCTGCCCGCTGGGGTCCACGTCCAGGTCCCAGGGGCGCAGCTCGGGCAGGTGCAGGGCGCGGCGGCGGGCCACGTCCAGCTCCGTAATGAGCGGCACCACCGTTTCGCGGATGGCGCTGTGGAAGTTAAAGCAGTCCTGGGGCGCGTAGTCGAAGCGGCCCAGGGCGGCGAAGGTGTAGTCGCGGAAGTTTTTGAAGCCGGCGTTTTTGGCTACCTTGTGCCGCAGGGCCACCAGCTCCGAGAACAGCTCATCGAGCGCGCAGGCATCCTGGCCGCGGCGCTGCTGCACGGCCCGCCAGGCGGTCTCGCGGCGGCGGCGGTCGGGGCTTTTGAGGTAGTCGGCGGCCCGGGGCAGGGTTATTTCCTCGCCCTCCAGCGTCACGGTCATGGCCCCCACCGTGGCGGCGTACTGCTGCTGGCGGGTGCTGATGTCAGTTTTAAGCGGAATGTTTTCCTCGCGGTAGATTTCCGAGGCCCGGCGCACCGAGCGCAGAAACACGCGGTAGCGCTGCTGGTCGAGCCCGCCCAGGTGGGGCGAGGCCAGCATCTTCTCGTTCAGGGCGTGGTCGTAGGGCGCGGCCTGGGGCTCAATCTCGTTCACGAAAAACTGAAACGCCTCGGCCCGCAGCGGGTCCTGAGTGTCGCAGGTCATGTGAATGTAGCGCCAGGCCAGGTTCTCGCTCAGGGCCGCTTCCAGCTCGGCGCGGTCCAGCAGCCAGCGCTCCAGCCCGGCGGCGTCGGCAATATCCCGGTCGCGCAGCTCCCGAAACGCCGGCTCCAGGGCCGCCCAGTCGGTCACGGTAAAGTCCTCGGCCAGGTAGCGGCGGGCCGGCCGGCCGGGGTCGGTGGCCGGGGAAGTCAGGGTAGCGGATTCAGCGGTAAGCATATGGTAGTTTAACACGAAATAAGCAGTACGCAAGCCCGGCGCGTTGGATGTAGAAAGTACAATATCGCCGGCCTTGTGCGTCAGGCCATCCTTTGGTTCGCTGCGGTCAGCCTGATAACACAAACAAGCGGTTCTACCCAATCTCAATCACCACGCCCTCGGTGCTGGGGTGGGCCACGCAGGTCAGGATGTAGCCCTGCTTCAGCTCGGCGTCCGAAAGGCCTTCACGCTCGTCCAGGCTTACTTCGCCGCTCAGGCACTTGCCGCGGCAGGCCGTGCACAGCCCCGCCTGGCAGGAATACGGCAGGTCGATGTCCATATCCAGCGCCGCCTCCAGGATGGTTTTGCCCGTCGGCACTTCCACCACGTACTCGCTGCCTTCGTAGTTGATGGGCACGGCGCGGGCGCCGGCCGCGGTGCCGGCCGAAGCCGCGGCCGGGCTGCCAGCAGGGGG
>CAXUEM010000096.1:0-5640 GCA_964249885.1 uncultured Hymenobacter sp.
GCCATGACGTCGGCCGACTTGTTTGTGAAAGTGAACAACCGCATGGTGCGCATCAACTTCGACGAGGTCGTGTACGTCGAGGCCTTGTCGGATTACGTCAACATCGTCACGCCCGGCCACAAGTACATTGTCTACACCACGCTCAAGGCCCTGGAGGCCCGGCTGGCCGGCCTGAGCTACTTCGTGCGCGTGCATCGCAGCTATCTGCTTAATACCCAGCTTATCGAGGCCATCGAAGACAACACCGCCCTGCTGCGCGGCGGCTTCCACGTGCCCATCGGCAAAAGCTACCAGGAAGGCTTCTACAAAGGCCTGCAGCGCATCTGAGTTAAGAGTTAAGAGTTAAAAGTGAAGAGTTAAAAGAATCGTCTAAATCACTAGGCGGGCCTTTTAACTCTTCACTTTTAACTTTTAACTCCTAACTGCTGCCAACACCGTGCGCAGTCCGGCCTCGGCATCGGCTCCCAGGTGAATGCGCAGCGTGCGCCGGCCCGCATCCTGCAGGGCCTGCAGGTCGCCGGCGGCTTGGGCGTGCAAAAAGGTGCCAAAGGTGTAGGAGCGGCCCGGCAGCGGCACATCCTCCACAATGTCGGCCGTGAGCTGCACGAACAGGCCCGTGTTAGGTCCGCCCTTGTGGTACTGGCCGGTGGAATGCAGAAAGCGCGGCCCGTAGCCCGAGGTGGTAGCTAGGCGGTAGCGCGTCAGCACCTGCTCGCGCAGCTGGTCCAGGGTCTGGTTCAGCGCCGCCGACTCCGTCAGGTAGGCCTGCAGGTTAAGGAAGGCGCCGGGGCCGGCCAACCCGAAAAACGCGGCCAGCAGCGTTTTGGCGTCGGCGCCGCTCAGCTGCTGGTCGGCGTAGTAGGCCACGCCGTTTTCGGTCAGGGCCGAGGCACCCCCAGCTGGCAGCTGACCCTGGGCTTCTACCTCCTTCATCAGGCGGTCGGTGGCGGTTTTGGCCGATTGCACATTAGGCTGGTCGAAGGGGTTGAGGCGCAGCACGGCGCTGGCCACTGCCGTGGCCACTTCCCAACGGAAAAACTCGGCCCCCAAATCCAGCGCCTCACTCAGCTGAATGCGGATGATGGGGTGCCCGGCCTGGGCCAGCGCGGCCAGCTGCGCGGTGGTGTCCACGGCCTGCTGGCCCTGGTAGCCCACGTACACGAACACCCGGTCGGCGCTGTATACTTCTGGCCCGTGCAGCGGTTCGCCGGCTACGGGCAAGATGCCCTTGCCCTCCTTGCCGGTGCTCTCGGCGATGAGCTGCTCGAGCCACAAACCCAGGTCGGCCAGCTCGGGCGGGGTGATGAGCGTGAGCTTGTCGCGCCCCTGCTGGGCCAGCACGCCCAGGGCCACGCCCAGGGTCAGGCCGGGGTTGCCGGGCACGGTGCGGTTGCCGTCGGCGCCGCAGGCCTGCATCATAGCCAGGGCGCGGTCCAGCAGGGCCGCGATATCAATACCATACAGCGCGGCCGGCACCATGCCGAAGTACGAAAGGGCCGAGAACCGGCCGCCCACTTCGGCGAAGTTCAGGAAGATGCGGCGGTAGCCCTGGGCCGTGGCCGCCGCGACAAACTTCGAGCCCGGGTCGGTGATGGCCACGAAATTCTCGCCGGCCCGCTCGCCCTTGATTTGCTTCACGCGGTCAAAGAAATAGTCGCCGAAGGCCAGCGGCTCGGCCGTGGTACCCGACTTGCTGGCCACGATGAACAGCGTCTCGGCCAGCGGCAGGCTTTCTTCGAGCTGCCGCACCGTGCCCGGGTCGGTGGTATCGAGCACCGACATGGGCAGGCCATTACCCCCCTGCTGGAAGGCTGCCCGGAACACGATGGGCGCCATGGTGCTGCCGCCCATGCCCATCACCACCACGTGCCGGAAGCCGGCCGCCTTGACTTCCTCGACGAACTCTTCTATTTCCGGCACCGCCGCCCGCAGCGTTTCGGCCACCCGCAGCCAGCCCATAAAGCTGCGAATGCTGTGCTGGGCGTCGGCGTCCGCGGTCCAGAGCGTGGCGTCCTGCTGCCAGAAGCGGGCGGTGAAGTTCTGCTCGTTGTAGTCGCCCAGCTGCTGGTCGACGGCGGGCTGGTAGGCGCCCAGCTCCAGGGTGGCGGCGGCAATGGCGGCGGAAGCGGACTGGTCGGCGGGGG
This sequence comes from uncultured Hymenobacter sp., assembly GCA_964249885.1. Lineage (GTDB taxonomy): Bacteria > Bacteroidota > Bacteroidia > Cytophagales > Hymenobacteraceae > Hymenobacter. The sequence continues at coordinate 2,145 of CAXUEM010000096.1, forward strand.
TGTTCATGGGGTCTTGGTAAGTAGTAGCGGTTGAAACGTGGCAGTTTTGATGCAGCGCAAGGGCCCGGAGCAGAATTAAGGCCGCTTTGTACGGCCACAACTTGCCTTCGGACAAGCAGCTCAAACCCGGCGCCGTGCTGCAAAGATGCGGCACGGGGCCCGCTGCTTCCCACCGTCACTGCCTAATCTTTAATTGCTAGCAAAGCCTGGGCTCAGCCTTACATGTATAGGTATCAGCTAATTGCTCGCATCGTATTAGAGAAAAACTAATTACCCCTACTTGATAGCCACACAATACCTCATTGCTGCTTCTGTAATAATTGTCCCACGCGGACCGCCGCGTTGTCGTGCTACTCCCCCTGCTGACGGCGCTAACAGCCACTTCCCGTTGCATTGGTGCCGGCCGCTGGCCGCTCCTAGTTACCGCGCGCATTCGGCCAGCTACTATGGCCCCGCCCGTACCGGCCGGGTGCTGAGTAAGCGGGCCTGCTAATGGAAACATAGCGCGCAAGCCCGGGTTTTTTGTTAGGTTAGCGGAGGAATTGAACCCGCGGCGGCCTGGCAGGCTTTAACAAGGGCCAAATATGTTTTTTCTTATCTTTTGACTTGTTTAGATATGCGGCCTACGAATTATCATCGGATTATTTTGGGGCTGACCCTGCTGGCGGCGCCGGCGGTTGTACAGGCCCAGCGCGCTATCTGGGCCAGCAAGGTGGTGGAGGTTTCCTCGCAGAAAACCAAGGGCAAAGAAGCCTTTTCGCCCGAGAAAGTGCTGGGCACACCCAACGCCCTGCCGCTGGGTCAAATCAGCGACGAGGCTTGGATTCCAAAAAAAGAAGGCCCCAAGGAGTTTATCGAGGTGCGCTTCGGCCGCTCTATGTTTGCCCAGCAGATAACGGTGGTCGAGAATTTCAACCCCGGCGCCATCAGCAAGATTGAGCTGGTGGACACCCAGGGCGAGCGCCACGAGGTGTACCGCAACGAGCGCCCCGGCCCGCTGCCCGAGACGTTTCGCTCTTTGCAAGTGCGCTTCGAGGCCGCCAAGTACCGCACCATCGGCGCGGTCGTGACCCTGAATACGGCCAAAGTCGAGGGCATCAACCAGATTGACGCCATCGGCATTGCCGACGTGGCCGCCGACATGGTGCGCCAAGACTTCAAGGCGCCCGTGCGCACGGCCGAGGAGCTAAAAGCCGTGGACTCGACCCTGGTCACGCTGGGCCCGAACGTGAACACCCGCGCCGTGGATACGCACCCGGTTATTTCGCCCGACGGCCGCTCTTTGTTCTTTGCCCGGCAGGGCCACCCGCTGAACGTGGGCGGCAACAACGACCCGCAGGACGTGTGGGTATCGACGCTGCGCAACGCCGAAACCAAAAGCTGGGGCCCGGCCCGCAACCTGGGCGGCCCCGTCAACCGCGGCGACGAGCCCAGCGGCCTGGCCTCGGTGTCAGCCGACGGCCGCTCGGCCTTGCTCATCGGCGCCTACAACCCCGACGGCTCCATCGAGCCTCAGGGCTTCAGCTTCACGCGGCGCACGCCCATTGGCTGGAGCAAGCCCGAAAAGATACAGGTAGCCGACTTTTACAACAAAGACAAAGAGCACATCGACGCCTTTCTGGCCACCTCGGGCAAGGCCCTGCTGATGGCCGTGGAGCGCAACGACGGCCTGGGGCAGCAGGATTTGTACGTCAGCTTCCCCACCGAAGACGGCAAGGGCTGGAGTAAGCCGCGCAACCTGGGCCCGGAAATCAACACCAAGAAAGCCGACTTTGCCCCCTTCCTGGCCGCCGATGAAAAGACGCTGTATTTCGCCTCCGAAGGCCTGGGCGGCTACGGCAAATCCGACATTTTCTACTCCAAGCGCCTCGACGACACCTGGACGAACTGGAGCCCGCCCCGCAACCTGGGCTCGGCCGTGAACTCGCCGGATTTCGACGCTTACTACACCGTATCGGCGGCCGGCGACGATGCCTACCTGGTTTCAGCCCGCAACGGCATGGACGGCTCCAAGGACATTTTCCGCATTGCGCTGGCGCCCAAGTTCAAGCCCGAGGTCGTGACGCTGGTCACGGGCCGGGTGCTGGACCAGGCCACGGGCAAGCCGGTTAAGGCGCGTATCATCTACGAAAACCTGCTCACGGGTGAGGAAATCGGGGTGGCCGAAACCAACCCCACCGACGGCACCTACACTATTGTGCTGCCCAGCGGCGTGCAGTACGGTTACCGCGCCGAGGCCGAGAACTATCTGGCCGAAAATGCCTCCCTCGACGCCACCGACAAGGACAAGTACAACGAGCAAAAGCAGGATCTGTTTCTGGTGCCCTTCGCCGTGGGCCAGACCGTGAAGCTCAACAACATTTTCTTTCAGCAGAGCAAGTACTACCTTTCGCCCAGCTCCTACCCCGAGCTGGCCCGGCTGGTGCGCATTCTGAAAGACTACCCCGGCGTGGAAATCAAGATTGCCGGCCACACCGACAACCAGGGCGACCCGGCCCTGAACCTGAAGCTGAGCGTGGACCGCGTCAATGAAGTGAAGCGCTACCTCATCAGCAAGGGCATCGCGGCCGACCGGGTAACAACTGAGGGCTTCGGCGGCACCAAGCCCCTGGCCAGCAACGAGCAGGAAGACACCCGCCGCCTCAACCGCCGAGTAGAGTTCACCATCACGAAGAAGTAAGGCGAAGCCGCCGCACTTCGGCGCGCTGGCTTGCTTTTACCTAACAGCAAAAAAAGAGGACCCGCTGGTGCGGGTCCTCTTTTTTTGGTTTGAGCCAGTCAGCGCCGCTTATTTGCTGGATTTGGGCAGCTTCATGAAGGCGGCCAGCCGGCCATCGGAGCTTTCCAGCCCAACGATTTCCATCAGGTCCTGGAAGAACTCGGCTACCTGCTGCCGGTCCTCGGTGGTCTGGGCCAGCGGGGCCAGGCGGGCCAAGCCGGTATCGATGCAAAGCAGATAAGCCTCGCGCGTGGGGTTGGCCCGGGTTACGCGCACAAAGTCATTGGCGCTCACCACCAGCCAGCGGTTTATCTCGGGGCGGGTTTCGGCGTGCTGCTTGCCGCGGGCCGGGCCCGTTAAAGCTTCGGCCTTGGTCAGCTCTTTGAGGTCTTCGAGCTGCTCAAGAGCTGTTTCAGGCACCTTCATCGCGGGGCCGGTTTGGGCGTAGCCGGACAGCGAGGCCAGGCAAAAAAGCAGGGGTAGCAGAATGCGCATAATAGCTCGTAGCAGAAAGGTGATAAAGTAAAGTTAAAAAAAACAATTGTTGTTTGCCCAAATATAACACACTCAGGCAGTGCCGATGCCGGCGGCGCGGGCCGGAACCGAGCGCAGCGGCCAGCCGGAGCCGGGGGCCATAGTCTTGTTGCAGTTAGTCAGAGGCTTATTTGAACCCTTGCCCGGCCCGCATTAATTCAGCATTAACAATGAACAGATACTTCTCACTGCCGCTCGGCGAGCCAGCCAGCCAGCGTCAGCGCGTCGGCCCGGCGCAGGCGC
>CAXUEM010000096.1:5650-9570 GCA_964249885.1 uncultured Hymenobacter sp.
TGTCCCGCGCGCGGGCGAAGGCGCGGAGCACCTCCACTGGCAGCCAGGGGTGCCCCCAAAGCAGCCCCAGCAGCAGAGCCACCGAGGCCAGTAGCCGCGGCAGTTCGAGGCGCCAGGCCCAGGCGCGGTTTTCGAGCAGGCCGCCGCCGGCCACCACGCCGCCCGCAATCCAAAGGGCCAGCAGGGCCCGGGTGGCGGGCAGCATATTTTTCTGCGTGAACATGAACAGCGCCGCCACTCCGGCCAGCACCACGTACTGCGCCAGCACGTAGCCGGCAATGCCGCGGGCGGGCGTGGGCTGGTACTTCTGGTGCGTGGCCTCGTCGACGGCCGGAATTTCCATCGGGCCACCCAGTTCTTCGGGCCGCCAGCCGGGCCGGCCGAAAACCACCCGCAGGCGATTGGCCAGGCCCGGGGTGGCCTGCACCTGCCGCCACAAAGCCGGGTAGTGGCTCACGTTGGCCCACAAAGGATTCCAGGATTGCAGCGGCACGGTAATGCCGTACACCGGTCGCTCGGTTTCGGGCTCGAAAGTGCCGAAGAGCCGGTCCCAGATGATGAGGGCGCCGGCGTAGTTTTTGTCGATGTAGCGCGGGTTGCGGCCGTGGTGCACGCGGTGATGCGAGGGCGTATTGAGCACCCACTCCAGCGGCCCGAGCCGGCCGATAAACTCGGTGTGAATCCAGAACTGGTAAAGCGTGACCAAAGCCGAGATGTACACGAAGAACACCGGCTCAAAGCCAATGACGGCTAACGGCAGGTACACGAAAAACGTGAACAGGCTCTGCAGGGAGCTTTGGCGCAAAGCCACGCTCAGGTTGTAGTCCTCGCTCTGGTGGTGCACCACGTGGCCGCCCCAGAACAGGTTTATCTGGTGGCTGAGGCGGTGGGCCCAGTAGTAGCCCAAATCGGCCAGCACAAACAGCAGCAGCCCGGCCGTCCAGCTCTGCTTGATATGGAGCAGGGCATAGTGTTCGTACACAAACGTGTAGGCGCCCACGCCCACGACGCGCAGAAACACGGCCGTCACCTGCGAGGTCATGCCGCAGCTGATGTTGGTCAGCGCATCGGCCAGGCGGTAGCGCTGGGTTTGCTGCCAGCGCTCGGCCAGCAGCTCCACTCCAATGAGGATGAAGTAGATGGGAATGCTGAGGACAATGGGGTTGAGCGACATAGCAGCGGCGGAAGTAGCGTGCGCTTACTAAGCTCGCGCTACCTCGCTAAGTTCCACCTTAGTAAGCCCGGGCGAAATAGGCGCGCCGGGCGCTGGGCCGGCCCGTCACCATGCACACGCCGTCCTCGTCGGGCTCACCGAAGGCCAGGCAGCGCACCGTGGCCTTGGTCTCGGTTTTGATTCGCTCTTCGGTTTCCGAGGTGCCGTCGTAGTGGGCCAGCACGAAGCCACCCTCGCCCTCCAGCGCCGCCTTGAACTCGTCGTAGGTGTCGACGCGGTGGGTGTGGGTTTCGCGGAAGCGCTTGGCTTTCTGATAAATAGCCGCTTGCATGTCGGTCAGCAGCTGGTCCACGCTCTGCACGATGTCGGCCAGCGGCAGGTGCAGCTTTTCGCGGGTGTCGCGGCGCACCGTTTCAATCTGGCCGTTGTCGAGGTCGCGGGCCCCGATGGCCAGGCGCACGGGCACCCCTTTCAGCTCCCACTCGGCAAACTTGAAGCCGGGCCGCTCGGTGTCGCGGCTGTCTACTTTCACCGAGATGCCGCGCGCAATCAGGCCCATCTGGATGGGGCGGATGCGTTCCAGCAGGGCATCGAGCTCGCCGGTTTTGTAAATCGGCACGATGACCACCTGAATCGGGGCCAGCTTGGGCGGCAAGACCAGCCCTTCGTCGTCGGAGTGCGCCATCACGAGGGCGCCCATCAGGCGGGTGCTCACGCCCCAGCTCGTGCCCCACACGTATTCGCGGCCGCCCTCTTTGGTTTGAAACTGCACGTCGAAGGCCTTGGCAAAGTTCTGGCCCAGGAAGTGGCTGGTGCCGGCCTGCAGGGCCTTGCCGTCCTGCATCAGGGCCTCGATGCAGTAGGTTTCCTCGGCGCCGGCAAACCGCTCGTTCTCGGTTTTGGCGCCTTTCACCACCGGCAGGGCCATGTGCTCTTCGGCAAACTCGGCGTACACGTCCAGCATCTGCCGGGTTTCGGCTAGGGCCTCGGGGGCCGTAGCGTGGGCCGTGTGTCCTTCCTGCCACAGAAACTCAGCCGTGCGCAGAAACAGCCGGGTGCGCATTTCCCAGCGCACCACGTTGGCCCACTGGTTTATCAGCAGGGGCAGGTCGCGGTAGCTCTGAATCCAGTTTTTGTAAGTGCTCCAGATAATAGCCTCCGAGGTAGGGCGCACCACCAGTTCCTCTTCGAGCTTGGCAGCAGGGTCTACGCGCAGCTTGCCGGGGTTGTCGGGGTCAGTTTGCAGGCGGTAGTGGGTCACTACGGCGCATTCTTTAGCGAAGCCTTCGGCATTTTTCTCTTCGGCCTCGAACAGGCTTTTGGGCACGAAGAGCGGGAAGTAGGCATTTTCGTGGCCCGTGCGCTTGAACATGTCATCGAGCTGCCGCTGCATTTTCTCCCAGACGGCGTAGCCGTAGGGCTTAATGACCATGCAGCCGCGCACGGCCGAGTTTTCAGCCAGGCCAGCACGCTTCACCAACTCATTGTACCACAGCGAATAATCTTCCTGGCGGGTAGGCAACTTTTTGCTCATAACGGGCATCTACGGTGGGGTGAAACTGAAACTAAAAAAGTTCCTGAATCTGGTACGAGTTTTGATTTTACGAAGAAAGTCTGCCCTCACAAACTATTTTCTGCCCAAAGATAGCCGGCTGCGGGCCCTGGCCGGAAACCAGCGGTAGGAACTACCTTTCAGCGGCATCGCAGGCAACTGAATTTGCGTTTAGGGAATGCGGCTTTATCTGTGGCCGGCCGCAACTGTTTGCCTGCTCATCATTGTTAAACTGCCGGAGTTCAGCCGCGCGCTGGCCACCGGACCGCTGCCGCCGCTTCTTTGGCTTTCTGGTTAAACTTCTCGCGCTGGCAGTAGTCGTTTGTTTTACACCTCCTGCGCGGCGCCCGACTGGCTTTTTGTCGTTTCTTTACCGTAGCCTCTTTCCTTTCTTCTTTTATTAACTCATGAAAAAGCTGCTCACCGCTTCGTTGCCCGCTCTGGCCTTGCTCGCGCTGGGCGGCTGCGTGGCCTCCCAATCCGTGGCCACCACGGAAGACGACGGCGTTTATTATTCCCGCCAGGACCGCACCACGGCCCTGGCGCCAGCACCTCAGCTGCAAAGCGCCGCGCCGCAAAGCCAGCCGGCCACCGCGGCGGATGAAGCCGCAAACCCTGACTACCAGGCCAGCTCCGGCACGCAGCGGTCGGCACCGAACGCGCCGGAATATTATGACGACAACTACAACACGGCGGCCGGCTCGTACGACAACTCCTCCCGCTTCCGCCGGCCCTACGCCGGACCCACGGTGGGCCTAGCGTACTATGCGCCGCCCGTGGTTTTCGCGCCGATATATAACAGCTACGCTTACGGCTACGGATACAGTGACTGCGGTTTTTCGCCTTACGGCAGCGCGTTCTGCGACCCGTTCTACGCGCCCTATGCGTTTGGCCGGCCGGTCTATGCGCCCTACGCTTTTTACAGCCCTTTCTATGACCCATTCTTTAGCGTGAGCTTTGGCTTTGGCCGTCCTTGGCCGGGCTATGGCTACGGCCGGGGCTATTACGGCGGCGCCTACGCCTACGACCCCTATTTCTACGGCGGCTACTACGGCGGTGGGGCTTACTATGGCCGGGGCTACCGCGGCTACAACCGCAACGGCGGCTACTACGGCAACCGGCCCGTGGTGCGCGCCGACGGCAGCAGCAGCGGGGGCAACTCGCCCGTGCTAGTGGGCCGGCGCGGCGGCCGCG
>CAXUEM010000096.1:9580-9884 GCA_964249885.1 uncultured Hymenobacter sp.
TACTTCCTGCACGCCCATTAGTGGCGTTGCGGCGCCGTCGGCCCCTGCCGCCAGTGTGCCCGTCGGGGCCGGCAACAGCGGCCGCCGCCGCATGGATGGCGGACCGGCCTCAGCACCTAATCGGCCCACGCCCATTGCCGCGAACCAGGACCAGCCCACGCCTAGCACTCGCCTGAGTGAAGACGCCGGAACCAGCACCCAGCCGGGCCGCTACGCTGCCCCTGCCGCTGGCACCGAGCCGGCTGCCCGCCCCGCGCGCGGCCGCTGGCGCAACTTGGATGAAGGCGGCGCAGGTACTGCCAGC
>CAXUEM010000097.1:0-2819 GCA_964249885.1 uncultured Hymenobacter sp.
ATCCAGCCCAGCGACAGCAACCGTGCGGCAGTGAACTAAGGGAAGCGTATTCATAAAAAATGGGGTGAAGTGAGTTCGACTGGTAAAAATATTCTGTACCATACGGTACAGAATTGCGCAAAAAAATTTAACTTAGCACGGCGAGCTGCAGCTCGATTAGCTCGCTCAGCTGGGCCTGGTCCGGGTAGAGGCGGCGGGTGACGCTGAGCCCATTCCAGAGCGTGAGCAGGTGCCGGGCCAGCAGGCGGGCGTCGGTGCGGTTGGCGAGCTGGCCGCTGGTCTGGGCTTGCTCAATGACTTGCCGAAACAAGGCCTCCAGCTGTTTGAGCAGCTGGCCGGCCGCCTGTTGCAGGGGCGGGTCCAGCGAGGTCATTTCCATCACGGTGTTGCCCAGGTAGCAGCCCTGGTCATGGGCCTCGGGGGCGGCAGTGGCAATGCGGCGAAAGTAGTCCTTTAGCACGTCCAGGGGCTGGGCACTGGCGGCCACCTGCTGCTCCAGCTGGCGCAGGCCATCCCGGTGAAACTGCGCTATCGTTTTCTCGAACAGCTCTTTCTTCCCGCCCGGGAAAGCCAGGTAGAAGCTGCCCTTGCCGATGCCCATGGCGGCCAGCAGCTCCTCCGTGGATGCGGCCGAGTAGCCCCGCCGCCAGAAAACGCGCTGCGCCCGGTCAATTACCTCGTGCTCATCAAATGTTTTGGGTCGGCCGGTCATGGGACGTGTCGGGCGGGCTATATTGTACCAAGCAGTACAAATGTACGAGCAAAAAGTTCAGCGGAAGCTAAAGAGCGGGAAACGTATTTGCTTGCAAGGGCTTTGTGAGCTAGCGCCAAAAGTGGGCACCGCCCACTAACGAGCCGAAAGCCGCTCCAGAACGGCGGCCGTAGTCATGACCGTGGCAAACTCTTTATGCAGGCTGGCCAGGGCGGTTTGGTGAATGAGTTCGGCGCTGAACGTCTCCCCATTGACGCCGACTTTCGGGAACGTCGCGCACGCATCGCCGGCCAGCAGGGAGTGGAATCCGAAGTTGCCCGCCATGCGGGTCGTCGTCGACACGCAATGGTCGGTGGTGAGCCCGGCGATGACCAGCGTCGTCAGGTTTTGCGCGTCGAGCCGCTGGCGCAGGTCGGTGCCGATAAAGGCGCTGTTGACGTTTTTGGGGATGATGGTTTCGCCGGGCAGCGGCGCAACTTCGGGCTTGAACGCGTGCCCCGGCTGGCCCGGCGCGAGCCGCGTGTCCGGGTTCGTGGCCTGACTGGTTGAGCTGTGCTGCACGTGGAAAATGGGCAGCTGGTGTTCGCGCCAGTAAGCCAGCAGGCGCGCCGCGTTGGCTTCGGCCGCGGGGTTGTTGCGCTCCCCGCCCCAGTACGCCGCGTCATCAAAGGCCTGCTGGAAGTCAATCAGTAACAAGGCGGGCGCGGGTTCACGGGAGGTTGTCATGGGCTTGCAAGATAGAAGAAAGGAAGTAGCTGCTACGGCGCCAGCCGGCTGAAAAACGGCCTAATAAGCGGCCGTAAAGCGCTGGCGGCTGAACCGGTGCTGCTCGGCCTCGTCGAGCACGGCCACGGCCAGGTCCTGCACCGAGTGGAAGCTGCGCCCTTCAGCATCGAACACCGGGCTTTCCGTGCCGAGGCGGTACTGGCCCGTGCGCCCCGTGGCGATGCCGGGGTGCATCTCGATGGCGGGGCTGAAAAAGGTCCAGTCCAGCTGCGCATTTTTCCGAAGCTCAGCGAGGTAGTCGCGGGCCGCACTGGCGCCCTGCTTGTACTCGGCCGGGAAGTGAGGGCCATCCACCAGCTGGTGGCCGTCGAGAAAGAGGCTGCCGGCCCCGCCAATCACCAGCAGGCGCGGCCCGCCGGCCTGGGCGGTGGCCCGCTCAATGGCCCGCGAGCCGGCCAGAAAAGCCTGGTACAGCTCGGGGTGGCTCCAGCCGGGGTTGAAGGCGCTCAGCACGAGGTCGTAGCCCGCCAGCTGCCGGGCTAGCTCTTCGGGTTGGTGCACGTCGCCCGGCACCACCCGCAGGTGGTCGTGGGGGGTAGCCAGCTTGGCCGGGTCGCGCACGAGGGCCGTGACGTGGTGGCCCCGCGTGAGGGCTTCGTGCAGGAGAGCCGTGCCGACAAAGCCGGTGGCTCCTATAAGGGCAATTTTCATAAATGGAGAAAAAATGAGGGAATAACGGAGCTGCCCGGAAGCGGGGAGCCGGCCAAAAGTACAGCTAAATTTTTTATTGTAACCAATGTTGTTACAATACTTGGCAAAAAATCAGGCCTTCAGCGAGCGCACACTCTCGACCACCTGGGCCAGCGTGGTGGCGGCCAGTTCCTGTTCCAGCGCCGCCTGGGCGCGCTGGAGCGTGCCATCGAGGGCAGTTTGGATATTGCGGCCCACTACGCAGTGCGGATTTGGCTTTTCGTGCACGCTGAACAGGCGCTCGTCTACCACCGCCACGGCCCGGTACACGTCGAGCAGCGTGATGGCTGCCGGGTCGCGGCGCAGGTAGGTGCCGCCGGCCGCGGCCCGCACCTCCACCAGGCCCGCTTGCTTGAGCTGCCCCAGGATGCGGCGAATAACCACGGGGTTGGTGTTGACACTGCCGGCCATGCGGTCGGAGGTCAGCAATTCGCCGGGCGGGCTCGTGGCCAGCAGGGTCAGCACGTGCACGCCCACCGAGAATCGACTACTTATCTGCATAGGGCGCGGGAAGGGAGACGGAAATTGCGGGCAATAATTGGTTTAACGAGCAAATTCATTAGCCGGGCCTGGTCCGGGCCGGAATAGTTTCAGGCCGGGGGTGGCTGCGGCCAGCAGGGGGTACGGGCGA
>CAXUEM010000097.1:2829-7332 GCA_964249885.1 uncultured Hymenobacter sp.
GGGATTGATTTACTGAGCGCGGCAGGCGCCAGAGAATAGGCGCCAAAGTTAGCAGCAACGGGCGCCGGGCTACTGCGCTGGCGCGGTCTATTGTGGTCTATTCGAGCAGCCGTGGGCCGAATGTCGAAATAAATATTCCCTGCTGGCCGCCAGCCCAGCATCCGGGCGTTGGCTTGGGCGAGTGCTCTGCTGCGGCTGGGCCGCGCAATTGGAAACAGTAGCTCTGCCAATGAGCGTACGCTGCTTTGCCTTGCACCGGGCGAAAGCGGTTCTGACGCGTCTCAGCGGCTCAAAGCATAGCTGTGCTGATTCCGTCTGCGGGCCGGGCGCCGCCGGCTGGCATTGTCGCCGAATTATCACTCCTCATTTCTCCGCCTTATGCACCCGCTGCGCGCCTACCTGCACCGCTTCGTTCCTGAACTCACGGACGCCGACTGGCAGCCGCTGGCCCAGGCCCTGCGCCCGCGCTACCTGGCCCGCGGCGAGCATTTCGTGCACGCCGGCGAGCACCGCCCCGAGCTGGCGCTGCTGCTCAGCGGCAGCTGCCGGCTTTACTATCCGCGCCCCGACGGGGAAGAGCGCACCACTTATTTCTTTTTCGAGAACCACCTGCTGGCCGACTATCCCGGCTGCCTGACGGGGCAGCCCAGCCAACTCAGCATTCAGGCCCTGACCGAAACCGAGCTGGTCGTGTTTGACTACGCGGTGCTGCGCCGGCTCTACGACGAGCGGCCGGTGTACGAGCGGTTCGGGCGCCTAGTGGCCGAGTACCACCTGCTGGGCACCGACGCCCGCCTGACCGAGCAGCTGCTGCTCTCGCCCGAGGAGCGCTACCGCGCCCTGCTGGCCAGCGGCAAAACCAAGATTCTGGCGCGCATCCCTCAGCACTTGGTGGCCAACTACCTCGGCGTCACGCCCGTCTCGCTGAGCCGCATCCGGGGGCGGGTGGCGCGAAAATGAGGTCAGCGGGCAGCGCGAGCGGAAGGGAGCGGCGTGTTCCTGGCCGCGCTATTTCTTAGCTTTTGTTATCGTGGGCCGGGGGCGGGAAAGAGGAATTTTGGGGTGTTCATTTCTGCCACCTTACTCCACTCATTCCGATGAAAACCCTGCTCAAAACTGAAGAGCTGGCCGAGGCCCTGGTTGCCCTGCTTTTCTTCGCCCACCTGCCCTATGCGTGGTGGGTGCTGCCCGCCACCTTTTTGCTGCCCGACCTGAGCATGGCCGGCTACCTGGCCGGCCCGCGGGTGGGCGCTTATTGCTACAACTTCGCCCACCACAAGGCGGTGGCCCTGGCCGTGGGGGCCGCAGGCTGGGGGCTGTGCCAGCCCGGGCTGCTACTGGCGGGTACCGTGCTGCTCTTCCACAGCGCCGTCGACCGGCTGCTGGGCTACGGCCTGAAGTATGCCACCGGGTTCCGGCACACCCACCTGGGCCGGGTGGGCGCGGAGCGGCCGGAGGTAGCCGCCGGCTAGGAAATAAGGCGGACTATTCTCGCTGCGCCCTGGCGGGCAGCCCCGCAAACCGAGCCCCGGCGGGATAAATTTATCAGTACCGGAAGAATTTATCCTGACTTGTCGAGCGAGGGTACAAGGCGGACCTTTGCCGGGGCACCGGCTGCCCCCTTCAACTATCTGAAATCAAATGAACCAAGCTGCTTCAACCCCCAATGCTGCGGGCCCCGACGAGGTGATTGTCATGCTAACGCTGCAGTTTAAACCCGGCTCCGCCCCGGTGGTGCTGGAGAAGATGGTGCCGAGCATCCGCCTCACCCGCGCTGAGCCTGGCAACTATGATTTTCAGCTGTTTAAGGTGAAAGGCAGCGAAGACAAATTCGTGGTTTTCGAGCGCTGGGAAAACCAGGCCGCCCTGGAGTGGCATTGGCAGCAGCCCTACACCAAAGAAACCCTGAATCTGTTTGAGGAGCATTTGCTTCAGCCACTCTCGGAAATCAAGGACGTAGCCTACCTCACTGACGTGATGAGTCGGGCAGAATAGCCAGCCGGCCGGCGCCGCGCCTTACCGCTCGACCCGCACGCCTTTCCAGAACGCGACGCGGCCTTTTATCTGCTGGGCGGCTTCCTTGGGGTCGGGGTAGTACCAGGCGGCGTCTTTGTTCAGCTCGCCGTCGACGCGCAGCGAGTAGTAGGAGGCGCGGCCCTTCCAGGGGCAGGTGGTGCCGGCAATGCTGTCCTCGAAAAATTCGTGGCGGAGCGAGCTGGCGGGGAAATAGTGGTTGTTTTCGACCACGACGGTGTCGTCGCTCTCGGCCACGACGGTGTTGTTCCAAATAGCTTTCATACAGAATAGGGGTGGCAGCCGGGTTGGCGGGGAAAAGTGTGAGAAACGAACATCGCAGCGGCCTCTGGTGTTTGAAGCCTCACGTAACTACCCGCCAGCAGGGAGTAGCACATGGGGCCGGGCGCCAGTTGGCGCCAGTTCTTGATATCTCATTCTTCATTCCTAATTGACACTATGCCGCTCGGCTTCCGCTTCCGTGATTTTGTGCCCGAAGACCAGCCCGAAAAGGGCTTCGAGCAGCTATTCAAGATTTTTATGCAGCTCGTCACCATCACCTCCGGCGACGTGGGCGAGGCCCTGCAGTGGCTCAACGAGCTCGACAAGCAGTACGGCCTGACGGGCGACGACTACGGCATGGGCAACTTCATCGATGATTTGAAGAAAAAAGGCTACATCGATGAGAATGAGCAGGAAAAGGGCGGTTTCAGCATCACGCCCAAAACCGAGCAGGGCATCCGCAAGTCGGCGCTGGAGGAGATTTTCGGCAAGCTCAAGAAAAGCAGCACCGGCAATCACCGCACGCCTCACACGGGCCAGGGCGACGAGCAAAGCACCGACCTGCGCGAGTTTCGCTTCGGCGACTCGTTGGAGTCGATTCAGATGTCGGAATCCATTCGCAATGCCCAGCTCAACCACGGTTTCGGCGAAGGCGGCGACGACTTCATGCTGACCGAGGGCGACCTGGAAGTGCGCGAGAATGAGCATAAGTCGCAGACCTCCACAGTGCTCATGATAGACATCTCGCACTCGATGATACTCTATGGCGAGGACCGCATTACGCCGGCCAAGAAAGTGGCCATGGCGCTGGCCGAGCTGGTGAAGCAGAAGTACCCCAAGGATTTTCTCGACGTCATCGTGTTCGGCAACGACGCCTGGCAGATTGAGGTCAAGGACTTGCCGTATTTGCAGGTCGGCCCCTACCACACCAACACCGTGGCCGGCCTGGAGCTGGCCATGGATTTGCTGCGCAAGCGCAAGACGCCCAACAAGCAGATTTTCATGATTACCGACGGCAAGCCCACCTGCCTGAAGGAAGCCAACGGCTACTACAAAAACTCCTTTGGCTTAGATAGAAAAGTGGTGAATAAAACCCTGAATCTGGCCGCCGCCGCCCGCCGGGTGAAGATTCCCATTACCACCTTCATGATTGCCCAGGACCCGTATTTGAAGCAGTTCGTGGAGGAGTTTACGGAGGTGAACCAGGGCAAAGCATATTATTCGGGGCTGAAAGGCCTGGGTCACCTCATCTTCGAGGACTACAAGAAAAACCGCCGCAAGACGCTGTAGGTAGCTGGTTTAGTGCAGATGAGCATAAAAGCAGATGGGAAGCTTATTCGGTTTCCCATCTGCTTTTATGCTCATCTGCACTCTGGGCTTTTAGTAAGTAAACAGCGCGAGAGGTATTGCGATGCCCGCAGTTCACGCTCGCCCATCCTATGATAATCCGGTGGCGCCAAAAGCCAGTGGAGGAGCGGCTTGGATTTTCAGTGAACTTTTCCTGAACAATGCTGCCCATCAACCGGGCGCCTGCTCCAGCGTTTGTTTCAGCTTCTGAATGTGGTGCTGGAGTTCCTGCCATTTCACCACGTTCACGCCTTTCAATAGCAGCCAGAGGCAGAACGACAATTCGCCCAGCAGGCAGGGCAGCAGGATGCCGGGCAGCAGGATGCCGGGCAGCGCGGGGGCGAACAGCGCCGCCCAGCAGCCCACCAGGTAACAAGCACCCGCCAGCTGCAGCAGCACGCCAATGACCTTGGGTAAGAAAACCGAGCGAAAAATCAGGTAGCCGTTCACCAGGCAGGTCAGGCCGAAGAAGACGAGCGCCACATTAAAGGAAATTTCGTGCGCTTTCAGGGCCAGGTTAGCCAGTGCCGCGGGGCCCTGGGGGCCGAAGGCCAGGCGGTACTGGGCGTTTTCCAGCGTGGGTAGCACCAGCAGCAGAAACACCTTGCTCAGGGCCTCGACGGCCAGCGACACCCCGTTGAGCAGCAAGGCCAGCAGGGCCAGGGACCGGCTCACGGGGCGCAGCAGCCGGTACTCTATCCATAGCAGAGGCACGGCCGCCAGCACCACGAGCAGGTTGCCGGCCGCGCCGAGCTGCCAGAGTGCGGGCGCGGCCAGAATGTGGCGGGCCGTGGCCGCCGCGTCGCCGGGCACGAGCAACTTGCTGGTCACAAACCCTTCGGCAAACAGCCCGAACAGGAT
>CAXUEM010000097.1:7342-9692 GCA_964249885.1 uncultured Hymenobacter sp.
GGAGGCGGCCACTACTTTAAGTAAATTGGGGCCGGGGCCGGCGGAGCGGCCGGGCAGCAACTGCGCCGGGACTTTGCCCGCCAGCTAGCGGGCCAGATGGTAGCGGGACGCCGGGCGTTGCCTGGATTGATATATTTGACTATATAAAAGCCTTGCCTGGCGAAAGAACCCGTCGGCTCAGGCTAGCCAGCAGGGGGTAAGCGGCTGCATGGGAAGCGGTCCGGTTGCCGGCAAGGCCCGGCCGGCGCTCCGCCCTGAACCTCCACCGTGCTTTGCCGGTTAAGAGAGCCGGGAAACCGGTTTCCCCTTACGTCTTCGCATGAACCACGAAACTATCCGTACCCTGGGCCAATTGCGCGCCAGCGGCTACCAGCCCCGCACCGTCAAGGAAGAGCTGCGCGCCAACCTGATTCTCAAGCTCCAAAACAAAGAAGAGGTGTTTCCCGGCATCTTCGGCTACGACGAAACCGTGATTCCGGACCTGCAGCGCGCCATTCTGGCCGGGCACCACATTAATTTGCTCGGCTTGCGCGGGCAGGCCAAAACCCGCATCGCGCGCCTGCTGATTAACCTGCTCGATGAGTTTATTCCGGTCGTGGAAGGCTCCGAGCTCAACGACGACCCCCTGCTGCCTTTGTCGGTGTTCGCCAAAAACCTGATTGCCGAGCGTGGCGACGACACGCCCGTGAGCTGGCTGCCGCGCCAGGACCGCTACACCGAAAAGCTGGCCACGCCCGACGTGTCGGTGGCCGACCTTATCGGCGACGCCGACCCCATCAAGGCCGCCACGCTCAAGCTGCCCTACTCCGATGAGCGTGTGATTCACTTCGGGCTCATCCCGCGGGCCCACCGGGGCATTTTCGTGATTAACGAGCTGCCCGACTTGCAGGCCCGCATTCAGGTGTCCTTATTCAACATTCTGCAGGAAGGCGACATCCAGATTCGCGGCTTCAAGGTGCGCCTGCCGCTGGACTTGCAGTTTGTGTTCACGGCCAACCCCGAAGACTACACCAACCGCGGCTCTATCGTGACGCCCCTCAAGGACCGCATCGACGCCCAGATCATCACGCACTACCCGAAATCCATCGAAATCGGCAAGCGCATTACCAAGCAGGAAGCCCGCATCAAAGACGAGCAGCGCGGGATGGTGACAATAAGCGAAATCATCGCCGACCTCGTGGAGCAGGTGGCCGTCGAGGCCCGCGGCTCGGAGTTTGTCGATGCCAAGTCGGGCGTGTCGGCCCGCCTCACCATCTCGGCCTACGAGCAGGTGGTGGCCGCCGCCGAGCGCCGCGCCCTGGTGAACGGCGAAACGCAGACCTACGCCCGCATCTCGGACTTTATTTCGGCGGTGCCGGCCGTGACCGGCAAGGTGGAGCTGGTGTACGAGGGTGAGCAGGAGGGCGCGGGCATCGTGGCCGAGAAGCTCATGGGCAAGGCCCTGCGCACGCTGTTTCTCAACTACTTCCCTGACCCCGACAAGCAGAAGAAAATCAAGAATAAGCCCAATCCCTACAAAGAGGTGCAGGATTGGTTCGGCGCCGGCAACACGGTTGATATCTTATCTGACGCCAGCGAGGCCGACTACCGCGCTGCCCTGGAAAAGGTGCCCGGCCTGCGCGGCATCGTGGAGTTTCTGCACCCCAAAGAAGACGCCGAGGCCACGCGCTTTCTGATGGAGTTCTGCCTGCACGGCCTGGCCGAGCACTCGCTGATTTCGCGCAACCGCCTCACCGCCGGCGCTCAGTTCAAGGACCTGCTCAGCTCGATGTTCACCATGCCCAGTTTCGGCGAGGACGATGACGACGAGGACGATGAGCAAGAAAAGCCCCAGCGCGGCCGCCGGCGCTAAGTCTGAGGTATGTATTATAAAAACGCCCCGGCTGCCTACTGGCGGCCGGGGCGTTTTAGCTGGTACAGGGACGCATCTTTGCGTCTCGGCGCTGAGCTAGGCGCCCGAGCAAGAGAGATAAACAGAGCGGCACTGCCAGCGGGCGGCGCGGACCTCCAAGACGCAAAGACGCGTCCATAGCCAGTTTGCCGGAGCGCGGGTCCATCTTTGCGGCTACCATGTCTGCTCGCTCGCCCTTTCTTTTTGCCCGCCCGCTGGTGCTGGCCTTGCTGGCGCTGGTGCTGCTGCCGTTTCTGGGCCTGGTCTTCTTCGCGCAGCCCGCCATTGATGACTTCGACAATGCCGCCACGGTGGGCCGGTTGGGCTACTGGGGGGCGCAGTGGTACTGGTACACGCAGTGGTCGGGGCGGTTTGTGGCCATTGCGTGTTCGACCCTGGCCAACCCCTTGTCGGCGGGGCCGCGCCTGGGCGAGGCGCCGGCCGGGCTCGGGGCCCTGC
>CAXUEM010000098.1:0-4869 GCA_964249885.1 uncultured Hymenobacter sp.
GCGCCAACACCGTGGACCCGGTGCCCGCCCGCGTGGCCGTTTCCGATACTTCGGCCCGGCCCGGCTGGCTGCAAAAGCGCATTCAGGCGGTGCTGGCCGAGCGCAAGCGCAACCCCACGGTGCACATCTACCAGTACCAGTACCAGGGCCAGACGGTGTACTATCAGTCAGCGCCCTGCTGCGACCAGTATTCCTACGTGTTCGACGTGAAGGGCAAGGTGCTCTGCAATCCCGACGGCGGCATCACGGGCAAGGGCGACGGCCGCTGCCCGGACTTCGACAAAAACAAAACCGGCGAAAAGCTCGTCTGGCAGGACCCCAGATAGAGTTATGAGTTAAAAGTTATGAGTTGGTTTTTGGCCACGCTTAACTCTTAACCGCCAACTCATAACTCATAACTTTTAACTCATAACTCCAATATGGTAAATACCATCGAAAAGCTCGGCGTCTTTAACGTCTGGGCCAACGAGACCCTGCTGGCCCGCCTTGACGAGAGTGTGGCAGCGGGCTGCGAGCTGCCGGCCAATGCCCTGCGCCTGTTCAGCCACGTGCTCAATGCCCAGGCCATCTGGATTGCGCGCATAAGCGGCACCCAGAGCCCGGTGAAAGTGTGGCAGGAACACGATTTGGCCGGCCTGCACCACTGGCACGAGCAAACCTCGGCGCGCCTGCGCGACCTCATGGCCCGGGCCGACGACGCCGAGCTACACCGCCGCATTCACTACACCAACTCCCTGGGCGACTCCTACGACAGCGCCGTGTCCGACATTCTGACCCACGCCGTGGTGCACGCCAGCTACCACCGCGGCCAAGTGGCTACCCGCCTGCGCGAGGCTGGCCTGGAGCCCGTCAACACCGACTTTATCACCTACTGCCGGCAGCAGGATGCCGCCGCGGTGCCCAGTTTGTAGAAGCCAGCAGGGGGTATCAGCCTCCCGCCTGACGAACGCAAAAAGGCCCTTCCTGAAGCAAGAAGGGCCTTTTTTAGTGGCAGATTCGCGGAGCGTACGGAGGCTTACTGCAAGCTTACCTGCTGCAGCGAAGTAACCTGGTCGTTGGTCACCACCACCCCGTTCAGGACGGCAGTCTTATAGGCTGGCTGCCCTGGCAGGGCCGTCGTGCTGGGGAAGAACTGCACCTGGTAGGTGCCGGCCGCAAGGCCAGTAAGCTGGTAGGCGCCGGCCGCGTCGGCCGAAGTGCTCACCGTGTCGGGGCCGAGGATGGTGGAGCGAATGGCCAGCACCTGCGGCAGGGCCGCGGCGGGCGTCACGGTGCCGCGCAGGCCGCCGCGCAGGTCCTGGGCCACTACCCGAATGACAGGCTTGAGCAGGTAACGCTCCTTTTTGTCGTTGCCGGGCTTCCAGTTGCCGCGCTCCACGATGGACTTGGCCACGTCGAAATCGAGCAGCAGCTGGAAGGTTTCGCGCTCGCGCAAAGTGGCTTTGTCGAGCTTGAGCTTGACGCCGGAGCTTTGGCCGCTGGGCGTTTTCAGGTCGTAGCGCTGGCCGTCTTTGGCAATGACGTAGGAGTCGGGGCCCAGAATCAAGCGGATTTCCTTCAGGTCGCCGGGGGCGAAGTCCTCGCTTACCAGCAGAGCCGAGCGGCCGTTGACGTATTCGAGCACGTTGATGGTCTGGGGCGTGAAGCCGAGCGTTCTCCAGCCGTCCGGGTCTTTCTCCTCTTTCAGGTGCACTTCCACCTGGCGCACGTCGAGCACCACGCTGCGGAAGTCGCCGGGCGCGTCGGTCAGGCGCACTTCGAGCTTAGCTTGGTTGCCGTTGTCTGATTCGTTCGAGCAGCCGGCCAGGGCCAGCAGGGCAGCGGCTGCCAGGGGCAGCAGGAAATTGATTTTCATAACAAAAAGAGAAATGATGGCTGCTTGGTCAGCTTACCTAGCGGGCTCTACAAAAATGGCGCCGGCCGTTAGCCCAGCTAAGCTAAAGCGTACTTAAGCCTGGCGATATGCAATTTAAATCACACTAGGGGCTGGTTTTGGCCGTATCGGCCGGGGTTGCCGGAACCGGCGCGGCGACCGGCGGTGCTTCCGTCGGGACGGCGTCAGCCGGCTCTGTGGTTTTGGGCTTGGGTTTGGGCTTGCCGAAGAGCTTGTCGAGGCCGGCGTTGATGCCCTGGCCGACTTTCTGCCGGGCCTTGGCTTCGGCTTCGAGGCGGCGGCGCTGCATTTCCAGGCGCAACTGCTCTTCGGCCTCCTGCTGGGTGGCGGCGCCGGCCTGCTGGGTGCTGTCAGCTTTCTGGCGGTTCTTGGTGGCCAGGTCCAGCAGGGTGGTCGTGAGCTTGGCCTTCACGGCGCTGGCCACAATGGCCTTGCCCTGGTCTTTCACGCTGCCGCTGGTCAGCTGCACGCGGGGGCTTTTCACCGTGCCGCCGATGTTGAGGCCCAGGGTCACGCGGTCGGTGCCCTGAATATTCTTGACGCCGGTGAGCTGCGTGAGCCGGCCGCTCAGGGCCGAGCCCAGCCGGCCGGTGGGCACGTTCAGGGCCGTGACGTAAGACAGTACGCCGGCCACGGAGTTGGAGCCGCCGACGGTCATCTTCACGTCGCCGAGGTTGAGGTCGAAGGGCTTGACGATGAAGTTGCCGTTGACTAAATCCACGCTCACCGACTTGTCGATGATGGACAGGGCCTTGAGCTCGGGCAAGGTGGTCAGGGCGCTGATTTTCTGCAGGGTCTCGGAGCCCTGCACCGCGGCGCGCACGATATCGAAGATGCCCTTGCCGGTGAGCGTGCCGTAGTTGGGCTCCATGCCGGCGCCCATTTCGCCGCTCACCGTGAAGCTGGTCGAGAACACGCCCTCGGCCAGCGAAGCCAGCGGCACCAGGGTTTTCACCGAGTTGAAGGCCTCGAAGGCCCGGCGGAAATTCAGGTCCTTGATATTCAGCCCGAAGTTGAAGCGCGGGTGCGCCAAATCCTGGCTGGAATAAGAGCCGTTGGTCACGAACTCGCCGCCCAGCGTCGTGAAATTCAGGTTTTGCAGGGTGGCTTGCTCGTCGCGCACCACCACGGTGCCGCGGGCATTTTTCAAATCCAAGTTGTCGTAAATCACCTCGCCCACAGTGGAGGTCAGGGTCAAATCCAGGTTTTTGGGGATTTGCAGCACCCCGCTGGCCTGGGCCTGCCCGGGCGTGGGCCGGGCCGTCACCTCGTCCACCATCCACTCATTGAGGTTGAAGCGCTTAGAGTTGAAGCTCAGGTTGCCGCGCAGGGGCTGGCCGGGCACGAACAGGTAGCCCAGGTAGTTGCTCACCGTGCCGGCGGCCGCAAAGTCCGACCCGCCCACGAAGCCGCTCATCTGCTGAATGGCAATCTGGTTGTTGTTGAACGTGCCGGTAGCCTCCGTGATGCGCAGGCCCTGAGGCAGCTCCTTGCTCTTGTAGGTTACGTTGCGGGCCGTTACGGTGCCGCTGGCCCGCACGTTCTGGTAGCGGCCGGCTTCCACGTCGGCCATGTTGCCGGCGGCGGCGATGTTGCCCTGCACCCGGCCCGTCACGGTCATGCCGTCGAGCGGGAAGATGCGGGTGATTTTAGTCAGGTCTACCGTGCCGCGCACGTTGGTGTCGAAGATGGGCGCGTTCAGGTTCTGGGCCGTGAGGCGGCCTTCGAGCGGCTCGCCCTGCAGCACCATGCGAAACTGGGGCAGGTTTACTTTTGTGTCGTTTACCTGCCCGGTGGCGTTCACCACCGTGCCCTGCAGGCTGAGCTGCTCAATCGGCTCCGGAAACTTCGTGCTTTTCACGTAGCCGTTCGTGAGGCGGATGGCCGCATTCACCACCGGCATCTGGGTTTTAGAATACGTGCCGCGGGCCGTGCCATCCACGTAGAGCTGCCCGCGCATGGCCAAATCCGGCACCGGATACACCTTGAGCATCTCGGCCAAGTTCACGTTGGCTTTCACCCGGCCATCTACCTTCATGGGCGCCAGGCCATCGATGGCCAGGTTGCCATCCACGGGATTCTGACCCAGGTCGAGGTGGAACTTGGGCACATTTACCTTCACGTTGTTCGTGAAGCCCGAGGGGTTATCCACCTGCATGGTCAGGTTGATGTTGCGGGCGCGCTGCGGCAGCTCGGGGTAGTGAAACTCGCCGTTCTTGATTTCCAGGTTGAGGCCGTAGCCCGGCATCTGCAGCTGGTTCTGGGTGCCCTTGTAGTAGCCGTTGAAGGCCACCTGCCCCGCCGCTTCCAGGTTCTTGAACTTCTCCGTAAACACGCCCGGCACCAGACTCAGGATGTGCTTGAAGTCGCCCTCCAGCGCCTTGAAGGTGAGGTCATAGGTAATGTCCGTGGCATTCGGCAGCCCGATGGCGCCGGCGAAGCTGAACGGAAAGTCGTTGAGCTTAACCTGGTTTTCCTTGAACGTGTACAGATTCTTGTTCAGGTCCATGTTCATCGTTACGTCGGCTTCCAGGTGCTTGTCGCTCACGTAGGCCACGCCGTTGTAGCTCATACTCAGGCTATCAGCGGTGGTTTTGGAGGTCAGGTCAAACACATTGCGGGCAAAGTCGCCGCTGCCGCTGTGCTGCACGCCGCGCGCCTGCAGCAGGAAGGGCAGGCTCAGGTCGTCGTAGCGCAGGCGCCCGCCGGTGATGTTCCAGCCGCGGATGGCCAGGTGCAGCTGGCTGGTGTCCTGGCCCTGGGCCGCGGCGGCCGAGTCGGGCACCATAATGTCCCAGTTGGTGCGGCCGCTTTTGAGCACCTTGAGGCGGATGTCGGGCCGGTCCAGGGCCACACTTTTCACGTCGATGGCGCCGCCGCGCAGCACGCTCAGCACGTCGAGGCCCACGCGCAGGGCCGGCAGATACGCCAGCGTGTCGTGCCGAAACGAGTCGCGGCCGATGACGCACGACTTG
>CAXUEM010000098.1:4879-5555 GCA_964249885.1 uncultured Hymenobacter sp.
CGTGCCCTCGTCGATCTGGAACAGCTCGTCGCGCGGGAAGGTCTCGAGCACGTGGGCCAGCGCCTTGCCGGAATGGCTCTCGGGCGCGTAGCGGGCCCGCTCGAGCACCGCCGCCACCTTGCGCCGCAAGGTCGGGATGGAACGGGTGGAGCGGGTGTAGGCCGTGGAGGTGAACAGGCCGATGACGCGCAGCTCGCGCAAACTCAAACTCAAATCCGGAACCGAGCGCAGCAGGCCTACGTCGATGTTGTTATGGTCGTACTGCACCTCGGCGCGCAGGCGCTGGGCCAGCTGCCGGTCGGCCAGGGCGCGCAGCTTGTCTTTGAACAGAAAAGGCGCCGCGGCCGTCCCGACCAGCAGCAGCACGACGAACACCAGCAGGCCCAGCAGAATTTTGCGTATCATAAGGTATAGTCAGCTACTAATTTACTTTAAACTCTTCGCCGGAACGTGGTTTCGCCTCCACCCGATATTGCAGCTAGGCCGAAGCCAGTAGGGGGTAGTTGGCTTAATCCGGCCCTTGCTGCTTACGGCAGCTAGTTAACATTCATTTCAAGCACCGAGCGCAATTAAGCGGCTAAGACCAAGCCAGCCCCGACCCGGCCAAACGCAAAGATGCGGCGGGCTATTCGAGCGACAAGCCGCCCGGCCCGCACCAAAACCCCCCCCCCCCCCC
>CAXUEM010000098.1:5679-9654 GCA_964249885.1 uncultured Hymenobacter sp.
TTGCAGCTCGATGCCTTTAAATTTGCTTCCAAACGGCTTTTACCCCCTGCTGGCTGCCCTGCTGGCCTTGCTGGGCGCGGACCCGGCCCGGGCCCAGGACC
The DNA here is from genome assembly GCA_964249885.1 of uncultured Hymenobacter sp. Taxonomy (GTDB): domain Bacteria; phylum Bacteroidota; class Bacteroidia; order Cytophagales; family Hymenobacteraceae; genus Hymenobacter. The sequence goes on from CAXUEM010000098.1 coordinate 5,781, forward strand.
CGTATTTCTCCCAGCCTTTCGCCTCGCGCCTGCACACCAACCCCGCGCTGGCCGGCCTGCTCGACGACTACAGCGCCACGCTGATTTACCGCGACCAGTTTCCCAGCCTGCCCGGCTCCTACCAAACCAACCAGCTGGCCCTGGAAGTGCGCCTGCCCACGCCCGGCCAGCACCACGCCCTGGGCCTGCTCATCAGCCAAGACCGCAGCGGCGCGCTGGGCTACACCCGCCTGCAGGCCAATGCCATCTACGCCTACCACACCCGCCTCACCCAAACCCTGGCCCTGAGCGGCGGGCTGGGACTGGGCTTCGGCCGGCAGCGCGTGGGCTACGACAACCTGCTCTTCGGCGACCAGCTCGGCGCCGACGGCAGCCTGAGCGGGCCCAGCGCCGAACCCCTGGATTTTGAGCCGGTTAATTATTTTTCGGTCTCCCCCGGAATAGTACTTTACGCGGAGCAGGCTTGGCTGAGCCTAGCGGCTCATCATTTGAATAAGCCTAATTTAGGCTTCCGCCGCCAAAGCCAGTTGCCCGCCCGCCTCAGCATAAGCGGGGGCTACAAGCTGTTTCTGCAGCGGGCCACTACCGGCAAGGGCGCGGCGGCCGTGCGCGAAATCAGCCTGACCCCCACGCTGGCCTATAGCCAGCAGGGGGGCTCCTCGCGCAGCGAATTGGGCCTCTACGCTACCGTGGCGCCCCTTACCATCGGCACCACCTACCGCAATATCAGCCCCGGTGCCGGCGTTGAGCGCCTGCCGGTGGCAGTTTTCACGGTGGGCGCGGGCATGGGGGCATTTCGGCTCGGGTATTGCTACGATGTGGGCCTGAGCGCGCGCAGTGCCGACTTGGGCGGGGCGCACGAACTAACCCTGAGCTTGCGCAGTTTCGACCAGCTGGAGGGCGCCTTCCGGCGCCTGCGCCGCCGCGCGTACCCGGCCGCTCCATTTCCGGCGTATTGAAAGTTTGCCGGCTTTTTTGTATTATTGCGTCTTCATTGCTTAATCTAATCCTCGTAACCCCCTTCGACATTTCACTCTGCTATGAACTTTTATAAATATGCGCGCCTGGCTCTGGTGGGAGCAGTAGCCCTGGCAAGCTGTAATAAGAATGCCCGTCCCACGGCCACCAAGCCGGGCAAGTACAGCTCCACGACGGGCATCGAGTACAACACCGACAAGGGCATGACGGTGGCCTCCTATAAAGGCATTCCGAATGGTCCGGGCCTGGTGTTCATCGAGGGCGGCCGCACGGTGCTGGGCTCGCAGGAAGAGGACGTGACCAACATGCACGACAACATCGAGCGCACGGTGACCATCGCCTCGTTCTTTATGGACGAGGCCGAGGTGGCCAACATTCACTGGCTGGAGTACCTGCATTTTATCCGCACCGACTCGACCGAGGAATTTTATAAGTCGGCTTTGCCCGATACGACCGTGTGGGCCCGCGACCTGTCGTTCAACGACCCCTACGTGGACTACTACCTGCGCTACCCCGGCTTCCGCTACTTCCCGGTGGTGGGCGTGAGCTGGCTGCAGGCCGACGACTATTGCACCTGGCGCACGGCGCAGGTGAACGCCACGCTGGCGGCCAAAGCCGATGGCGGCGGCGGCGGCAAGAAGGGCCTGTTCGGCCGTAAGAAGAAAGGTGGCTCGGGCGACGCCGCTGCTGCTGATGGCGCCGAAGGCGGCGCCGGCGCGGCCGACGGCAAGACCCGCATTGCCATTGAGAACGGCAACACCCTGCCCAACTACCGCCTGCCCACCGAGGCCGAGTGGGAGTACGCCGCGCAGGCGCTGGTCGGCGCTCAGGAAGTGGGCAATGAAAACCAGGAAGTGAAGCGCATCTACCCCTGGGATGGCAACTCGACCCGCAACGCCTACGGCAAGAAAATGGGCCAGTTCCTGGCCAACTTCAAGCGCGGCCGCGGCGACTACGCCGGTATTGCCGGCTCCCTGAACGACGGCGCCATGATTACCGAGCAGGTGTACGCTTACCCGCCGAACGACTACGGCCTGTATAACATGGCCGGCAACGTGAACGAGTGGGTGCAGGACGTGTACCGCCCCCTCTCCTTCCAGGACGTGGAAGACCTGAACCCCTTCCGCCGCAACGGCGTGCAGGACCCAGAAAAAGATTACGACAAGAAAGGCTTCCAGAGCCTGATTGACGACCACGTGCGCGTATACAAAGGTGGCTCGTGGCGCGATGTAGCCTTCTACCTGTCGCCCGGCACCCGCCGCTTCATGGCCGAAGACTCCTCGACGGCTGCCATCGGCTTCCGCTGCGCTATGATTAACGCCGGCAGCAACAAGTAATCCTGATAATTTAGAAACTGTTTCCGCTAACGAAGAAAGCCGCTCCTGACAGGGCGGCTTTCTTATTTTCCACCTTTGGCTGGCTGAAAGCGCGTTCCTTTCCCTACCGGTCGGCGCAGGCGATGGTGGCGATGCTGACCTCGCGGGCGCCCGCGCCCAGCAGGGCCAGGCCGCAGGCTTCGAGCGTGGCGCCGGTGGTCAGCACGTCATCGACGAGCAAAATGCGCTGGCCTGCTATCCGGCTGACTTCGGCGGCCTCGAATACGGTGGCCACGTTGTCCCAGCGCTGAGCCCGGTTTTTCCGGGTCTGGGAGGCGGTGTGGGCGTTGCGCTGCAGGGCATCAGGGCGCCAGGGGCAGTGTAGGCCGGTGGCCAAGCCTTCGGCAAAGGCGGCGGCCTGGTTGTAGCCGCGGCGGGCCAGCTTGCGGTGGTGCAGCGGCACGGGCACAATGAGGTCGAACTCCGCAGCCAGGCCCGCGGCGGCCAGCTCGGCGCCGTACAGCTCGCCCAGGGCTACGCCTACCCCCTGCTGGCCCCGGTATTTAAGCTGGTGCAGCAACTCCTGCACCCGGCCGTGCTGCACAAAGCGCAGGTAGCTCAGGGCGTAGCGCACCGGCAGCTTGCCCCAGAAGCGGCGGCCCAGCGGGCTCTCTTCGGGCGGCAGGCGGTGGAAATCAGTGTAGGGCAGCTCGGCCCGGCAGGCGGTGCACAGGTGCTGCTCGCCCCCGCGCAGGGCCTGCCCGCAGGCCAGGCACAGGCTCGGGAAGAGCAGCCCTAGAAAGTCGGCCAGCAGGGGGAGCATGAGTGAGGGAGGGGCGAAGGAGCAGAGGGAGGAACTGAGGCGAAGCCGTTTAGGAGCGGCGTAGGGCCGGGCGTCTGGCCCCGCGCGGGGGCAGGCCCGGCGCAGTAGCAAGGTAGGACCGTCGCGCCGGAATGCCTGGCCTTAACTTCGGGGTTTAAATCTGAGCGGACCGGAGCAGACTTCTACCTCTGAGTAGTTGTTGCGGTGAAAGCATTTGCCCGAATGCTTGACTGCTCATTCTTAATTTTTAATTCTCAATTTTTAATCGCCGTAATGTCCCAGGTCACCGAATTCAACGACTACCGCCAGCGGATGAACGAGAAGATTCTCGCCGCCGACAATAAAGTCATCAAGCGCTTTTTCAACCTCGACACCAACACTTATCAGGCCGGCGCGCTGGACGTGAAAACCAAGGAAATGCTGGGCCTGGCCTGCTCCATGGTTTTGCGCTGCGACGACTGCATCAAGTATCACCTGGGCAAGTGCCACGAAGAAGGCCTCAACGACGAGGAAATATATGAGGTCTTCGCCATTGCCAATCTCATCGGCGGCAGCATCGTCATTCCGCACTTCCGCCGGGCGGTGGAGTATTGGGAGATTCTGAAGGAGGAAGCCGGCACCGCCGATTCACAAGCTCGCCAGGCCGCTGACGCGGCCCAAACCGCCCACGAGCAGGCTGCGCACGGCCTGGCCTCTTCAGCCACGTCCACCGAAACCGGCGGCGCATGAGCGACGAACACAACGCCCCCCCTGCTGG
>CAXUEM010000099.1:0-9585 GCA_964249885.1 uncultured Hymenobacter sp.
CCCTGAGCCCGGCCGGAAAAAGTCTTCGGGCAGGGCCGGGCTCAGGGCGCCGCCGACGCTGATGAACACGTGGTTATCGGCATCGACGGCGAACTGCAGATTAGTCTGCCCGAACGCCTGCCGCAGCACGCTGGCCAGCGGCTGCTGCTGCACCTGCAGGGTGATTTTCACCGGCGCCACCGCCGCCGAGTCGAAGTAAAAGCGGTAGGGCGTCTGGGCTTCGAGCTGCCGCACGAACTGCTCGACGCTCAGCCCCTGAAAGCTGCCGCTGATGAGCGGCGCCGCGCCCTGCCCGTAGCCGCTGAAGCTGAGGCTGCTACCCAATAGAAGCAGCAAAATCCGGTAGAAAAACTTCATGCAGGCAAACCAGAGAAGGCGAATAAAACGGCGGACAATGAAAAATAAGCAGCTACTTCGCCCGGCCTTCTCGCGAGCCGGCCGGCTGGGCCGCTGGTGTCGGCAGCGTGGCCTGGTAGCGCAGCAAGTCGGCAAAGTCACTTTCGCGGCTGGCGCCGCGGAAGCGCAGCTTGCGGGTGCGGATGTGTTTGCGCAGGGCCGCTTTCTGCTCGGGAAACAGCTTGAGCACGGCCCGCGGACTACCGGCCGGGTAGTACCGCCGGCCCGGGGCGTGGTAGAGGAACAGCTCGTCGCGCTGGGTTATTTCGCCCACCATGCCCTGGTCGGTAGAGCGGCGCTGCATGTTTTTTTCGCGCGAAGCCAGCAGCTGCACCGGCCCGTCGAGCAGCAAATCGTAGTAGCCGGTGCGCACCGGCGCGCCGCTGGCCGAGTCGGTCACGATGCGAATGAAGGTGTGGCCGGCCAGGGTGAAGCGCGCCACTTTCTCGTTCACTAATTGCAGCAGCAGGCCGCCGTTCTGGGGGGCATTCAGCACCAGCAGACCCTGCATCAGGTCGTAGCGCAGCGGCACGTCGGCGTAGGTCGAGCCGGCGTAGACCACGGTGGCGGGCTGGGCCTGCGGCGAGTTAAAATAAGGGTGCCCCGTGAGGTAGCCCGGCAGGCGGTTCACGTATTCCGGCCCGCTGAAGAGCCGCGACTCGCTGCCGCGCGCGGCGGCGTACTGCCGCTGCAGACTGCCGGCCGCTGGGCTGGTCCGACTGGAGTCAGTGCTAACGGTCTGGCCCACTGCGGTGTAGCTGGCGAAGGCCAGCAGCGCGCAAGCCGCGCGGAGAAAACTTTTCTGCATTCAGGAAGGAATTACTGCCAGTGCCTGAGCAGTACGTAGGGGCAATATAAGTCAATTTGGCCAAGCCAGCCGGGGGCCGGGCACCCCCGGCTGGCTTGGCCTAACGGTCTCAGAGTCAGGTCCGGCTCCGAGCCGGGGTGCTGCCCCGGCCGCGGCCGAACGGCCGGCCCGATAGGCCATTCGGCCCAGACTGCTACCTTTCAGCTGTCCCGCCGCTTTGCCGGGCTGCTGGTTGCCTCTTTCCTTGTCTTATGCTGACTCACTTCCTGCTGAAAACTCTGCCGGTGACTTTGCTGCTCGTTCTCGGCGTGCTGACCGACCCCGGCCTGCGGGCTCACCCCGGCCCGGCCGCGTCGGTCGCGCCCACGGCTCTGCTCCAGCACGCGGCGGCCCGCCGGGTGCTCAGCCTCCACGGGCGCTGGAACTACATCATCGACCCCTACGAAACCGGCTTCTACAACTACCGGCGCGAGGCTTTTGACCAGTCGGCGACGGGTAAGGGCGGCTACTACGACAACCAGAAGCCCAGCAGCCGACAGGAGCCGAAGCTGATTGAGTATGATTTCGACCAGTCGGCGGCGCTGGCCGTGCCCGGCGACTGGAACTCGCAGGACCCCAAGCTGCTCTACTACGAGGGCACCATCTGGTACAAGAAAAGCTTTGCGCTGACGCCCAAGCCGAGCCGGCGCTACTTCCTGTATTTCGGGGCCATCAACTACGAAAGCCACATCTACCTGAACGGCAAGAAGCTGGGCCTGCACCGCGGCGGTTTCACCCCGATTCAGTACGATATTACCGAGCAGCTCAGCGCTGGCGGCGACAACTTCGTGGTGGTCAAGGCTGACAACACCCGCCACGCCGACGCCGTGCCAACCGTGAACACCGACTGGTGGAACTACGGCGGCATCACCCGCGACGTATACATCGCCGAAACGCCGGCCACCTTCATCACCGACTATCAGGTGCAGCTGGCTAAAAACGACCCCAACACGCTGGCCGGCTACGTGCAGCTCAGCGGTCCGGCCAAAGCCGGGCAGGCCGTCACGCTCAGCATAGCGGAAGCCGGCATCAGGCAAACCCTGAAGACCGATGCCGACGGCCGCGCCGCGTTCCGGCTGCCGGGGTCGGCCCGCCGGCTTACGCGCTGGTCGCCGCGGGCGCCGAAGCTGTACGTCGTTGCGCTCAACCTCGGCGGCGGGGCCGATGAAGTGCGGGATAAAATCGGCTTTCGCACCATTCAGACCAAGGGGCAGGACATTCTGCTCAACGGCGAGTCTATTTTCATGCGCGGCATCTCGCTGCACGATGAAAACCCGCTCATTCCTGGCCGGCCCCGCGGCGAGGGCGACCTGCGCATGCTGCTGACCTGGGCCAAGGAGCTGGGCTGCAACTACGTGCGCCTGGCCCACTACCCCCACAACGAGCTGATGCTGCGCCTGGCCGACGAAATGGGCCTGCTGGTCTGGGCCGAGGTGCCGGTGTACTGGACTATTGCCTGGGAAAACCCGGCCACCTACCAGAACGCCGAAGCCCAGCTCGCCGACCTGATTGCCGTGGGCCGCAACCGCGCCAGCGTGGTGGTGTGGTCGGTGGGCAACGAAACGCCGCCGAGCGCGCCGCGCCTGAAATTCATGACCAGCCTGGTGAAGAAAGCCCGCAGCCTGGACGACACGCGCCTGCTGGCGGCGGCTCTGGAGCTGCACCGCGAAGGCAACACGGCCATCGTGGACGACCCGCTGGGCGCGGAGCTGGATTTGGCCAGCTTCAACGAGTACGCCGGCTGGTACTGGAACGACACGCCCGCCGACCTGCCCAAGTACACCTTCAACATCAAGTACGATAAGCCCGTGGTGGTGAGCGAGTTCGGCGCCGACGCGCTGGCCGGCTACCACGGCGACGCCCAAACCCGCTGGAGCGAGGAGTACCAGGAGGCGCTCTACCAGCAGCAAATTCAGATGCTGGGCAAAATTCCCGGCCTGCGCGGCCTGACGCCCTGGATTCTGACCGACTTCCGCGCCACCCGCCGCCAGCATCCGGTGTACCAGCAGGGCTTCAATCGCAAGGGTCTGATTTCGAACACCGGCACAAAGAAAAAGGCGTTCTTCGTGCTGCAGGAATACTACCACCAGCAGGCCCGCAAGTACGAGGGTCAGTAACCAAAGCGGCGCCGCTTTTGCAGTACCTTGCCCACGCTAACTCCTCCACCCAAACTTCCCGCCCCATGACTTCCCGCCGCGATTTTCTGGCCTCGGCCGCGCTGCTCTCCGCCGGTGCCCTGCTGGCCCCGGACGCCCTGCTGGCTGCCCCCAAGCCGCGCTACATCGGCTTGCAGCTCTACACCGTGCGCGAGGCCATGGCCAAAGACCCGGCGGGCACGCTGGCCCGGCTGGCCAAAATGGGCTACAACTCGGTGGAAGGCGCCACCTACACCGGCAGCCAGCAGTTTTATGGCCTGGCGCCCAAGGCCTTTGCCGCCCTGCTTAAGCAAAACGGCCTGATTATGCCCAGCAGCCACTACCGCCTCGGCGAGGAGCCCACCAACGGCGCCCCGACCCTGGGCACCATGCTGCACGGCTGGGACCGGGCCGTGGACGATGCCGCCGCTGCCGGCGTGAAATACATGGTCTGCGCCTACCTCTCGCCGGCCGAGCGCGGCGGCCTCGACCACTACAAGTACGTGGCCGACCAGCTCAATAAAGCCGGCGAGCGGTGCAAAAAAGCCGGCCTGCAGCTTTGCTACCACAACCACGATTTCGAGTTTGAGGCCCAGAATGGCCAGCTGCCCTACAACCTGCTGCTGGCCACCGACCCCAAGCTGGTGCAGATGGAGCTGGACCTGTACTGGGCCACCAAGGCCGGCGAGGACCCGCTCGCGCTTTTCAAGCAGCACCCCGGCCGCTTTCCGCTCTGGCACGTGAAAGACATGGACCGCACCTCGCAGCGTGCCTTCACAGAAGTGGGCAACGGCAGCATCGATTTCAAGCGCATCTTCGCCCAGGCCCGGCTGGCCGGCCTGAAATACTTCTTCATTGAGCAGGACCAGACGCCCGGCTCACCCTTCGACAGCGTAAGCCAAAGCATCGCCTACGTGAAGAAGAATTTGATATAAACTACTGGCAAGCACAAGCAGAGGTGATTGTGTTTTTAATGCGTAGACCTGTGCCTCTGCTGTTTATTTACCCCGTAAAGCTTACTTATTATGAATCTCCTTTCATCCAGCTCAAAAGGGGCGGTGCTGGTTGGCGTGGCGCTGGCCGCTACAAGTTGGAACGCTAAACCGACCGCGCCCGCGCCGCAGAAGGTTCGCCTGTCGCGCATCGTGGTAGATTCCCTTCAGCTTCCGCGCTACAAAGCCCTGCTAAAGGAAGAAATTGAGGCTTCCGTGCGCAAAGAACCGGGCGTTTTGACGCTGTACGCGGTGTTTGAAAAGCGGCGTCCGCACCACCTGACCATCCTGGAAATGTATGCCACCGAGGCCGCCTATCAGGCGCACATTAAAACCCCGCATTTCCTGAAATATAAACGAGGCACGCTGGCGATGGTAAAAGCGCTGGAATTGATTGATACGGACCCGCTGATTCCGAGATTGAAAATCAAATAAGCGGCCGCCGTGGCCCCTTGAAGCTTTACTCTTGCCGGTTTCGGCCGGGCTCTTGGCTCACGCCGCCCGGCGCTGGTTTACCTGCTGCTTTTACGCGTAACTTCACTCGTATGCGATGTACTCTATCAGCTCCATCCGCGGGCCGGTGTCCCCGGTTTGCGCGCCAGCATCCTCCGGTCAAGGCGTGGTTGCTGGCAATCGGAATTTTGCTCGCTGCGGTCGGCAGCGGGCGGGCTCAAACCACCTCCGGGACCCCGTCCGCCGCGCAACCGAAGAAGTACCAGGCTATAGCCCCGGCAACTCAGCCTTTTGGAGCAGAAGCGTTTAGAGCATCGGGCAAAACCACCCTGCGCTGGCTGGGCATGGGGGGCTTTTTCATCAACAGCCGGGGCACCACTATCATGATTGACCCCCTGCTGGGAGGATTTGATATGCCCCTGCTCATCAAATTTCCCATTTCCCCGAAGGACGTTCCCCAGCTGGATGCCGTGCTGCTAACGCACGCCGACAACGACCACTACAGCGTGCCGACCACGCAGGAGCTCGCGCCCGTCACTAAAGTCTTCCACTCGACCATTTACGTGGATTCGCTGCTGCAAAACCGCCGGCTGCCCGCCGTGGGACATGGCATCGGCGACATTTTTCGGGTAGGCAGCGTGCGGATCCGGCTCACTCCGGCCGACCACGCCTACCAGAATGCCTTTCCCGGCCTGAGCAAGCGCTATTTCAAGCAGGAAGATGCGTGCGGCTTCTGGCTGGAAACGCCCGACGGTAGGGTCTGGGCGCCGGGCGATTCGCGGCTGCTGGCCGAGCACCTGAACTTCCCTTCGCCCGATGCCATTCTGTTCGATTTTTCGGATAGCGAGTGGCATTTCGGACTGGCCGGCGCCGTCAAGATTGCCAATGCCTACCCTAACACGCCGCTGCTGCTTAATCATTGGGGCTCGGTGGACTCGCCCGATTTTGCTCCCTTCAACGGCGACCCCGAGCAGCTGAGGAAGCTGATTGTGAATCCGGGCCGTATGAAGGTGCTCGCGCCCGGTGAGCCCTTTACTCTCAAGCGGTTAAAAAAAGGCAACTAGCTTATTCTGTCCGCTTTCCGAAAACGCCTACCTGGTGGGCGCGGCCTCCGCGGCCCGCGGCAACTCCCGCACCCAGATGTTGCGGAAGCTCAGCGGGGCGCTTTTGTCGCCGTGGGCCTGCAGCTTGATGGGCGCCGGGCCGTGGGCCTGGTACGCCGGCGGGCCGATGTAGACCGTCGGGCCGGTCAGGGCCACGTGGTTTTCGACCAGCACGCCGTTGAAAAAAACCGTGGCGTAAGCCGGCGAAACCAGTGCGCCGGCCGCCGTAAACACGGGCGCCGTCCAGACCACGTCGTAGGTCTGCCACTCGCCGGGCCGGCGCGCCGGGTTGGCCAGCGGAATGGCCTGCTTGTAGATGCTGCCGGCCATGCCGTTGGCGTAGGTCGGGTTCTGGTAAGCGTCGAGGATTTGCAGCTCGTAGCCCAGGTCGCCTTTGCCGAGCGAGGCCAGAAACACCCCGCTGTTGCCCCGCGCCTGTCCCGCGCCGCTGATGCCGGCGGGCACCCGCCATTCCAGGTGCAGCTGGTAGCTGCCGAAGCGGCGCCGGGTTTCGATGTTGCCCAGGTCTTTGCGCACGGTCAGGACGCCGTCCGCTACCGTCCAGCGGGCCGGCGCCTCGCGGTTGTCAGTTGAAACCCACTGCTCAAGACTGCGGCCGTCAAACAGCACCAGCGCGTCGGCGGGCGGGTCGGCGTTGGTCCGGCCGGGCCGGACGACGGGCGGCACGGGCTGCCACACCTCAGTTTCCTCCGGCCGGGCCGTGGACTGGCCCAGCGCCGCGCCGATGGAGCCAGCCAGCAGGGGGGTAAGCAGGAAGAGGCGTTTCATGCGAGGTTGGGTGGGAAGGTGGGTTGTGATTTGGCAATCTGAGTTAGCCAAACGGCCAGTCAATTTCGCACGTCTTTCACACATCGCAAATCTGCACGGCCCGGCGGAGCGACGCCAGCTTGTCGGGCTGCTGCGGGATGAACTCCTGGGCCACGTAGCCGCGGAAGCCGGTGGCTTTGATGGCTTGCATAATGGCCGGGTAGTTCAGTTCCTGCGCATCATCGATTTCGTGACGGCCGGGCACGCCGGCCGTGTGGTAGTGCGCGATGTAAGGGTGATACGCGGTCAGGTTGCGGATAATGTCGCCCTCATCAATCTGCATGTGGTAGATGTCGAAGAGCAGCTTGAAGTGCTCAGAATCTAGCTTTTTGGCCAGCGCCACGCCCCAGGCGCTGCGGTCGCAGTGGTAGTCGGGGTGGTCTATCTTGCTGTTGAGCAGCTCCATGACCAGCACCACTTGGTGTTGGGCGGCCAGGGCCAGCAGGGGGGCGAGGCCGCGCACGCAGTTGGCCAGCCCGGCCTCGTCGCTCAGGCCGCGGCGGCTGCCGCTGAAACAAATCAGGTTGCGGTAGCCGGCCCGCGCCACCTGCGGAATCAGGGCCGCGTATTGCCGCTGCAGCACGGCGTGAAACCGCGGGTCGTTGAAGCCGTCGGTGAGGTTGATTTCGGCGCCGTTGCACATGGGCGAGTCCAGGCCGTACTTTTTCAGCGTCGGCCAGTCGGCCGGCCCCACCAGGTCAATGCCCTTGATGCCCATTTCCTTAGCCGCCGCGCAGAGCTGGTCCAGGGTCAAATCGGCGTAGCACCAGCGGCACACGGAATGGTTGATGTTGCCCTTCAGGGCCAGCGGCCCGGCTGGTTGGGCGGCTTTGTCGGCGGCCAGGAACAAGCCCAGCGCACCCGTGGCCACGGTGCCGGCGGCCAGGGTTTTGAGGGCGGTGCGGCGGCTGGGAAGCGGCGGCATAGGGTGAGAAATTAGGAGATGGTCAAAAGCAATAGTAGTATCAGCAGGCGGTCCGGTCCGACGGCCGCAGGACGTCCGACCGGCTGTCGTAAGCGCCAGCAGGGGGTATCAGCCTGACCAAGCCAACGAACCAGACGACAGCCGGTCGGATGTCCTGCAGCCATCGGACCAAACCGCCGCGCGTGCTTACTTCAGGCTCAGAATGTACTTGCTCATCTCCCGCGCGTCGGCCGGGGAGAGGGTGGGGTGCGGCGACATCGGGATTTCGCCCCAGTGGCCTTTGCTGCCTTCGATGATGCGGCCCGCCAGCATGGCAATGTTGGCTTCGGTGTCGGGATATTTTTCGGCCACGGCTATGTAGGCCGGGCCCACCAGCTTCTCGTTTTCCTTGTGGCAGCCCAGGCAGTCGGAGGCGGCGATGAGCTTGGCGCCGCTGGCCAGCAGGCCGCCGCTGTGCTCGGTACCGATTTTGGTGACGCTGGTGTCTATCTGGGGCTGATGCGCCACGGCCGTGAGGTTGGCGCCGGTTGTGCTGTCGCGGCTCAGCTCCGCCGATGAAGCCTCTTTTACGCTGCAGGCTTCATCCGGACCGTCTTTCTGGTAGCCGGAGTCGCAGGCTGCCAGCAGGGGGAGCAGGCCAAAACCGAGGAAGAGAATAGGGTTTTTCATGGCGCGAAGCATTCTATAAGCCCAGCAGGGAGCGGTTGAAGGAGGGGTTGGCGGCGGTGGCGGCGAAGTCGTCAAAGGCCTTGTCGGTTACGCGGATGATATGGTCGCGGATGAAGGCGGCGCCTTCGCGGGCGCCATCTTCAGGGTGCTTGAGGGCGCATTCCCACTCCAGCACGGCCCAGCCGGGGAAGTCGTACTGCGCCAGCTTGCTGAAAATGGCCTTGAAATCGACCTGCCCGTCGCCCAGCGAGCGAAAGCGCCCGGCGCGGTCCGGCCAGCTCTGGTAGCCGCCGTACACGCCCTGCCGCCCGTTGGGCCGGAACTCGGCATCCTTGACGTGGAACATGCGGATGCGTTCGTAGTAAATGTCGATATACGACAGGTAGTCAAGGCATTGCAGCACAAAGTGCGAGGGGTCGTAGAGCAGGCAGGCCCGCGGGTGCTGGTTTACCTCCTGCAGAAACCGTTCGTAGGTAACGCCGTCGTGCAGGTCCTCGCCGGCGTGGATTTCGTAGCACAAATCCACCCCGCAGTCCTCAAACACGTTCAGAATCGGCGTCCAGCGGCGGCCCAGCTCGGCGAAGGCGGTTTCAATCAGGCCGGCCGGGCGCTGGGGCCAGGGGTAGAGCAGCGGCCAGGCCAGCGCGCCGCTGAACGTGGCGCAGGCGCGCAAACCCAGGTTCTGGCAGGCGCGCGCAGCGTACTTGAGCTGCTGCACCGCCCACTGCTGCCGCGCCGCCGGGTTGCGGCGGCAGGCCTCGGGCGCGAAGCCGTCGAACAGCTCATTGTAGGCCGGGTGCACCGCCACCAGCTGCCCCTGCAAATGGGTGGAAAGCTCCGTGATTCTCAGCCCCGCCGCCTCCACCGTGCCCCGGATTTCATCGGCGTAGGCTTGGCTTTCAGCGGCTTGCTTTAAGTCAATAAAGCGCGGGTCGCTGGTGGGCAATTGCACGCCCTCGAAGCCCAGACTTCTGGCCCAGGCGCAGATGCCGGCTAGCGTATTGAACGGCGGCTGGTCGCTGATGAACTGGGCCAGAAAAACGGCCGGTCCCTGAATAGTAGTCATGGGTAAATCAGACGGTAAAATCGGTCCACTTCTGCTCCGAATGGCCCGAGGCAATGACGTTTTCAATAAAAGCCATGCCCCGGATGCCTTCCGCCAGGCCCGGAAAATCCTGGGCTTCGGGCGGGGCGGGCGGGCCGCGAGCAGTCCGTCGGGCGGAACTTTTTGGTCTCA
>CAXUEM010000100.1:0-9507 GCA_964249885.1 uncultured Hymenobacter sp.
GTCTGCAGGCAAGCGCATGGCAAGCAGCGACCTGATGAGGGCGGCGGGGCAGCAGCGCACGATGGTGGCCGAGGGCCGCGTCACCTCCCTCGACCGCCCCCACCAGCTGCGCTACGGCCGCCACGAGGTAGCCCCCACCCTGGCCTACCCCCTGACCCACAACCTGACCCTGCGCGGCGGCCCGCGCTACGTTAACGTTAGCCGCACCCTCATCAACAGCTTCGACAACAGCTTCGACGAGTCCCGCCACTACGGCGGGCTGAATGGCGAGCTGGTGTTCGACAACTCCATTGCCACCGGCCTCAACATGCTGTCCGGTACGCGTTTCAAGCTCGGCGTGCTGCAGCTTAACAACTTCAACAACAAGCAGCTGAACTTCGGCAAGCTCTACGTGGACTTGCGCCACTACCAGAAGCTGGTGCGCCAGCTGGTGTGGGCCAACCGCGTGAGCTACGGGCAGTTTACGGGCCCGGCTCGGCAGTCTTTCCGCATCGGCGGGGTCGACAGCTGGCTCAACTATGAGTACGATGGCGAGCGGGTGTTGTCCTCAACGCCCGTGCCCGACCCGACCGAGGTGTTCGCCCAGCAGTTCGTGACCAACCTGCGTGGCTTTAACTACAGCAAGCGCACCGGCAGCCGCTACGTGCTGCTCAACAGCGAGCTGCGCTTCCCCATTGTGCAGTTTCTCACAAATCGGCCCATCTACTCCGGCTTCTTCCGCAACCTGCAGCTCACGGCCTTCACCGACATTGGCACGGCCTACACGGGCGCCAACCCGTTCAGCGAAAACAATTCTTATAACACTCAGCCGGTGGCCCCGCCCGGCAGCTTTTTCTCCGCTACGGTCACCAACTTCCGCAACCCCCTGCTGGTGGGCTACGGGGCCGGCGCCCGCACCACCATGCTCGGTTTTTACCTGAAAGCCGACGTGGCCTGGGGCGAGGAAAACTTCGAGCGGCAGAAGCCTAAGTTCTACTTCTCGCTCGGCCACGACTTTTAGAAATTCCGCACCAAGTTAATTTTTCAGGAACGCCGCCGCCAGATGCCGGCGGCGTTTTTTTGCCCCATCGGAAAGTTAGCTTTTATTGTTAAAACTATGATAATCAAGTTAATATTGTTGCACTAAAGCCGTTCAGCTTCGCCGTGGCGGGGCGCGGTTGTATCTTTGTGGTCCCGTAATTTATCTTTCTTATCGTGCTGCTGCTCCGTGAAATAGGCTATCTGCTTCAGAAAGACTTCCGGCTGGAGTGGCGGCAGCGGGCGGCGCTGGGCGGGCTGCTGCTGTACGTGGGCGGCACGGTGTTCGTGTGCTACCTGAGCTTCAGCTTCCGGGGCGGCAACCCGCCCGCGCCGGCCTGGAACGCCCTGTTCTGGATTATCATGCTCTTCGCCAGCATCAGCGCGGCCGGGCGCGGGTTTGCCCAGGAGTCGGCGGGGCAGCGGCTGTACTACTACACGCTGGCGCGCCCGCAGGCCGTGATTCTGGCCAAGATGCTCTACAATGCCCTGCTGCTGCTGGCCCTGGCCCTGCCGGCCCTGCTGCTGTACGCGGCCCTGCTGGGCAACCCGGTGCAGGACTGGCCTTTGTTTGCGCTCAATGTGCTACTGGGCGCGCTCGGGCTGGGCAGCACGCTCACCCTAGTGGCCGGCATTGCGGCGCGGGCGGCGGCCGGCAATGGCACCCTGCTGGCCGTGCTAGGCTTCCCGGTTCTGATACCGCTCCTGCTGGTGCTGGTCAAGGTCAGCAAAAACGCGCTGGACGGCCTTGACTTTAGCGTCAGCCGCGACTCCCTGCTGACCCTGCTGGCCCTGAATCTGCTGGTCGGCGCCGTATCCTATCTATTGTTTCCGTTTCTGTGGCGTAGCTGAATGAGTAGAGCTTAGATTTCTTACCCAACAATCGAAACAAGGTTTTACACTATCTATTATTTAACTGCTTTCCTGGCAGCACTATCTAAGCTCCAGGCTCTAACATCTAAGTTCTGCAATATGAAGTGGTGGAAAATCCTGACTGTTATCCTGCTCCTCTACACCGTGGTGGCCGGCCTGCTGGGCAAAGTGCCGCGCCTGGCCATTCTCAATGAGACCGAGCGCAACCTGTACTTCCACGTGCCGATGTGGTTCGGCATGACCCTTATTCTCGGCGCCTCGGTCGTGAATTCTATCCGCTACCTGCGCAACCCCAGCCCCCGGCTGGACACGCTGGCGCACGAGTCGGCCAAAACCGGCGTGCTGCTGGGCGTGCTGGGCCTGATAACGGGCAGCGTGTGGGCCCGCTACACCTGGGGCGACTGGTGGACGGCCGACGTGAAGCTCAACAACGCCGCCATCACCATGCTCATCTACGGTGCCTACCTGATTCTGCGTGCCTCCATCCCCGATGAGCAGCAGCGGGCGCGGCTTTCGGCCATCTACAACATCTTTGCCTTCGCGGCGGCCATCCCGCTTTTGTTCATTTTGCCGCGCATGGCGCAGGCCTCGCTGCACCCGGGCATGGGCGGCAACCCTGGCTTCAGTAAGTACGACCTCGATAGCAACATGCGGCTCGTGTTCTACCCCGCCGTCATTGGCTGGACCCTGCTGGGCGTCTGGATTACGGAAGTAGCCTGCCGCTTGCAGCTCGTGAAAGAAAAAATTTATGAAAAACAACTGGTTTAACCAACTGCGCCGCCTCGGCGTGGCCCTGCTGTTTGCCCTACTGGCGCTGCCCGCGGCCCTGGCCCAAACTGCCACCGCCGCCGACCAGCCCGAAATGGCCGACGCTCTGCGCCAAAGCGGCAAAATCTACGTCGTGGTGCTGGTCATCGTCCTCATCCTGGGCGGGGTGCTGCTCTATCTGATTCGGCTGGACCGCAAGGTGGGCCGGCTGGAGCGTGAGCTGCGCGAAGAGGCGTAGCTTTTCCCAGTTGCCCAGCCTATGAAGGAGCTAGGCGGCAGAGAACTTTTAGCCTAAAACCAATCTGAAAGCGGACTTTTTCTGCCCGCAACCTGTTACTATTTCACTATGAAAAAAGCGCACCTGCTGGCTATGGGCGTCATTGCCGTAGCCATTGCCATCATCCTGAGCACCACCGCCGATGCCAGCGTCTACGTCACCTTCGGCGAGGCCCGCGCCCGCGCCGCCCAAGGCAACGAAACCAAGGTGCACGTGGTGGGCCGCCTGCCCCGCGACGCCCAGAAACAGCCCGTGGGCCTGGAGTATGACCCCGTGCGCGACCCCAACCACTTCGCCTTCACCATGATAGATACCCTGCAGATGGCCCAGCGCGTGGTGTACTTCAACCCCAAGCCCCAGGACTTCGACAAGTCCGAGCAGGTCGTCGTCACCGGCGCCATGAAAGAAGGCGTATTCATGGCTGATAAAATTCTGCTCAAGTGCCCCAGCAAGTACGTGGAAAAGGACATCAAAGACGACGGCGCCACAGCCATGCGCTAAGGCATGAGGAACTCGGTTTTCTGCTCTGCTGGCTCTCAGTTGCTTTGCCGGTGGTTCAGACTTGTGTTGCTGAGCTACCCCCTGCTGGCTGGCCTGAGCGCCTGGGCGCAGGTTCCAAACGACAATATTGAAAACCGCCGCCGGCTACTGGTTGAGCAAGCAGTTACATCGAGCACCACCGGCTGCACCGTGCAGCGCAGCTGCGTAGACGAGCGCCTGACCGGCCAGTGCATTAAGTACCACAACGACCAGTGGTTTGAGTTCACGCCCAAAGCATCGGGCCGCTACTACGTCAACATTGGCGGGCAGCGCTGCCGCGACGTGCGTGGCGTGCAGCTGGTGGTCTTGAGCGGGGAGCCCTGCCAGCCGGCCACCTACAAAATTCTGAGCTGCACCTCGCTGGGCAATCAGGACGATGTGTTCGTGACCTTGGATTCGCTGCGGGCCGGGCAGCCCTACCTGCTCGACGTGGACGGCTACCTGCACGACTACTGCCAATTCTCACTACAGATAAGCCGGCAGCCGGCCGGGCAGCCCGTGAGCTACGCGCCGCCCAGTCCCCAGCGGGTGCTGCCCACGGCCAGCCGGGTCGTCGAGCTGAGCTGGACCTTGCCCGACTCGCTCGCCGCTGCGCCCGGCTTCCGGGTGCTGCGCCGCGAGGTCGGGCAGTACCGCAGCACCGAACTGCGCCGCCTGCCTGTGCGCCGCGACACCTACGGCCGCCCCGAAACCGCCTACACCCTCACCGATGCCCGGCCGTGGCACCTACGATTATCAAGTCGTGACCACCGGCGCCGAAACCGGCCCGGCGCCAGCGCGCCTGCGGCAGTGGTGGTATAGCTTCGGGGTGGCGGCCATGCCCGCGCCGGGCGCGGCGCCCGCCAACCCCGATGTGCTGGTGCTGCCGCTGGCCCGCTACCCGCGCAATTCGCGCCTGTCGGTGGTTTTTTCCGACCCCGCAACGGGCCGGGTGCTGCTGGCCCGTCAGCTGCGACGCGACCCGGGCAATCCGCGGCAGGGCGAGGTTTCGGTCGGAAAATGGCGGGCCGCGGGCCTGGAAAAAGTCGAAGTTTCCATCACCTGCCACCCCGGGCGGGGCGACTTTTTTACCGACAAGTTGTTGTGGAGTCTGCGGGCTCCGGCCGGGCGGCCGTAAATTTGTGCCTTATCTTCTGTTTATGAATATTCAAATCGGTAATGCCGGCCACCTGAGCGTTATAGTAGCGTTTGTGGCGGCCGTGGTGGCGGCCTACAGCTACTTCCAGGCGGCGCGGGGCCGTCGGCTGGGCGAGCCGGATGCGGCTTGGCTGCGCGTGGGCCGGGCGGCGTTTCTGACCCACAGCTTGGCCGTGCTGGCTGTGATTGGCTGCCTGTTCAACATCATCTACGCTCACCGCTACGAGTACCACTACGCCTGGAGCCACAGCTCCAACCACCTGCCGGTGCACTACATGATTTCCTGCTTCTGGGAAGGGCAGGAGGGAAGCTTTCTGCTCTGGATATTCTGGCACGTGGTCATTGGCCTAATTATCATGCGCTTCAACCGCCTCTGGGAAGCGCCCGTGATGGCTGTTTTTGCCGGCGTCCAATTGTTTCTGGTCAGCATGATTCTGGGCGTCGTCGTCGGCGACCTCAAGATTGGTTCCTCGCCTTTCATTCTGCTGCGCGACTTCATGACCGACCTGCCGGTCTTCAAGCTCAATCCCGATTTCGTGCCCAAAGACGGCACCGGCCTCAACCCCCTGCTGCAGAACTACTGGATGGTCATTCATCCGCCCACGCTGTTCCTGGGCTTCGCGCTCACGCTGGTACCGTTTGCCTTCGTCATTGCCGCCCTCTGGAAAAACGAGCTGACCCGCTGGGTGAAGCCTGCCACGAGTTGGACCCTGGTGGGCGGCGGCGTGCTGGGCGTGGGCGTGGTGATGGGCGCCTACTGGGCCTATGAAACCCTGAACTTCGGCGGCTACTGGAACTGGGACCCGGTCGAAAACGCCGTCTACATTCCTTGGCTGGTTTTGGTGGCCTCGCTGCACGGCCTGCTGCTCTGGACCAAGCGCCGCACCGGCCTGCGCACCGCGTTTGTGCTGGTGGTGGCCACGTTCGTGCTTATTCTGTACGCCACGTTCCTGACGCGCAGCGGCGTGTTGGGCAACGCCTCGGTGCACTCGTTTACCGACTTGGGCCTCTCGGGTCAGCTGCTGATTTACCTCGGCGCCTTTACGGTGCTGTCCATTGCTATGCTGGTTTGGCGCTGGCAGTCTATTCCAGTTTCTGAGAAAGAATTGTCGACTTACAGCCCCGAGCTGTGGGTGTTCGTGGGTGCCACGGTGCTGTGCCTGGGCGCATTCCAAGTGCTATTCACCACCAGCATTCCGGTTTACAATGCCCTGCTGGGTCTGGTGGGCGTCAAGTCCAACCTGGCTTTGCCGGCCGACCAGATTCAGCACTACACCCGCGCCCAGCTCTGGATGGGCCTGCTGGTAGCCTTGTTTTCGGGCCTGGCCCAAATCATGTGGTGGCAGCGCAACAACCGCCGCAGCCTCACGGATGCCCTGGCCGTGCCGGTGCTGCTGAGCCTGCTGGGCACGGCGCTGGTGGTCTTGCTGGTGCGCTACTTCGGCCACACCATCACGGTGCCTTATGTGCTGCTCACGCTGGCCGGTCTGTTCGGGGTGCTGGCCAACCTGGGCTCGGTGCTGAGCCTGCTGCGGCGCGGGGTGCGCATCTCGGGCGGCGGGGTAGCGCATCTGGGCATTGCGCTCATGCTGCTGGGCATTCTGGGCTCGGCGGGCTACTCCAATATTATCTCGCGCAACGTCTCGGGCATGGTCTATTCCAAAGACTTCGACGAGAGCACCAACCGCGACAATGTGCTGCTCTTCCGCAACGAAGCCGTGCCCATGCAGAACTACGAGGTGCGCTACACCGGCCAGTACCTGGAGGTGCCCGGCGTGCCTGGCTACGTGAACAAGCAGTTGCTTTTCCACACCGACGACGAGTACAAGATGGTGGCCCGCGGCGACGTGAAAAGCGGCGACAAAGTCTACCACAAAGCCGGCGACACCCTGGAGGTGCTGCCCGAAAACACCTACTACCGCGTCGAGTACCTCGACAAGAAAGCCAACGAGCGGTTCGTACTCTACCCCCGCGCCCAGGTAAATGAGGAGATGGGCGGCCTGCTGGCTTCGCCGGCCCTGCTGCGCTTCTGGGACCACGACGTGTACTCCCACATCAGCTCCGTGCCCGACCCGCGCAAGGAAAAGCAGTGGAGCGAGGAAAAAGAGCACGTGCTGGCCGTCGGCGACACGATTTTCCTCAACGACTACTTCGCCGTGTTCCGGGCTATTGAGCCGGCGCACTCCACCGCCGGCCTGGGCCTGCAGAAAGGCGACCTGGCCCTGCAGGCCGATATGATAGTGTCGGGCGAACAGCGGCAGTACCACGCCCACCCGGTGTTTGTGGTGCGCAACCGCCTCGTGGGCGTGGTGCCCGATGAGGTGGATGACCTGGGCATCCGGCTCAGCCTCAAGCAGATTGACCCGGTGAAGGGCAAGTTTACCTTCGGGGTGATGACTAGCCAAAAGGACTATATTATCCTCAAGGCCATGGAAAAGCCGTTCATTAACCTGCTCTGGAGCGGCACCCTGCTCATGGCCCTGGGCTTCGGCCTGAGCCTACGCCAGCGCCGCGGCAAAAACAGCGTGGCCGAGCAGGAGTTGCTAGTCGAGCAAGACGAGCCCGCCGCGACCAATGCGCAGCCGGCTACCCGACGCCCGCAGCCGGTGGCTTCGATGATTCAGGCCGGCAACATCCAAGCAGCCAATATTCAGCGCGCTAGGGAATAATGCCCGCCAGGGGCGACTCTGATGATGGCTGAAATAACCAACGTGTCTGCTGGGCCGCTGCGCATCGGTTTGTTCGGGGCCGGCCGGGTGGCCCAGCAACTGGCGCCGGCCCTGCTGGCGGCGGGGCACGAGCTGGCTTTTCTGAGCAGCCGCACGCAGGCCTCGGCCCAGGCGCTGGCTGCGCGGCTCTCGCCTTCGCCGGCAGTGTTGAACACCGGCGCCACCAGCCCGCCGTCCGCCGACCTATACCTGCTGGCCGTGCCCGACGCGGCCGTGTCCCCCCTGCTGGCTTCCGCAAAATGGCCCGCCGGCGCCGTGGTAGCGCACGTGGCCGGCGCCCTGCCGCTGAGCGTTTTCGACCATGCGCCTCAGGTGCGCGGTGGGGTGTTTTATCCGCTCCAGACCTTCAGTCCCGGCCGCGCGGTGGCCTGGGCGACGGTGCCGGTTTTCGTCGAGGGCGCCGGCCCGGCCACCGAAAACCTGCTGCTCGGGCTGGCCCGCAGCCTGGGCGCGCCGGCGCAAACGCTCAGCTCGGCCGACCGGCTGCGGCTGCACATAGGCGCCGTGTTTGCCAATAATTTCACCAACCACCTGCTGGGCATCGCCCACGCCCTGCTGGCCGAGGCCCAGTTGCCTTTTGCCCTGCTGGCTCCGCTCGTCCGCGAAACCGCAGACAAAGCCCTGAGCCAGCCGCCCTTCACGGCCCAGACCGGGCCCGCCGCGCGCCGCGACCAGCCCACACTGGCTGCCCACCACGCCGCGCTGGCCGCGCATCCGGGCTGGCAGCAGCTGTATGCTGCGCTCACCCGCAGCATCGAAAGCCAGCAGGGCGACGCGCAACCGACCGGCGCCGGGGCGGTTACTGGGGCGGGCGCGCCGGCTGCGGAGCTACTCTAGCGCCCGCCGGCCTTACCTTTGCTCAGAATTTCCGGCCGCAGGGCCCTCTCTATTTTGGCTTCCAGCATTACGTTTCAGTTTCAGAACGGCCAGCCGGCCCAGACCCACGTAGCCGCCCCCGGCGAGTCGGTGCTCGATGTGGCCCTCAACAACGGCATTCAGCTCCAGCACAACTGCGGTGGCGTGTGCGGCTGCAGCACCTGCCACATCTACGTGGGCCAGGGCGCCGACGAGCTGCCCGACATCAGCGACAAGGAGGAGGATTTCATTGACCGCGCCATCAGCCCGCGCATCAATTCCCGCCTCGCCTGCCAGTGCGTGCTGCCCCGCGCCGACCTGGCCCTGGTCGTCACCATTCCGCCCCAGAACTTCCTGGGCCACTAGACTGAAAGTTAAAAGTTGAAGGTTAAAAATTGCTTTTAGCTTTCAATCTGACTTTTAACTCTTAACCCTCAACTTTTAACTGAAAATATGGCTCATTTCGAACCCCCCATCCAGTGGGCCGACCACGAGGACGTGGCCATGGCGCTCTACGAAAAATTCGGCAACGACTATTCCGAGGCCAAAATTTACCGCGTCCGCTTCACCGAGCTGCTGGAGTGGATTCTGGGTTTGCCCAATTTTGCCGGCACCCGCGAGCAGGCCACCGAAGGCCACCTGGAGCAGATTCAGGCCAAATGGGTGTACGAGTGGCGCGACAACCAATAGCCGCCGCGTGGCCGCCGGTGGCAGGCCCGGCCCGGTAGCCAGCAGGGGGGCGGTAGCAGCAACCCCGGCCCGGCCGGGTGCGTAAAGACCGGGCCAGGGAAGCTAAACGCCCGTTTGCTTGTCTCGACGTTTGCCCTACCCGCCAACCAATCCACCCATTTTTTAAGTTTAATCAGATGAAAACAGGGACCGTAAAATTCTTTAATGAGGCCAAGGGTTATGGCTTCATTACGGATGATGCCACGAGGGAAGACTTTTTCGTGCATATCACCGGCCTGAACGGAGGGCAGATTCAGCAAAACGACCGGGTCGAGTTTGAAACCCAGGAGGGGCGCAAAGGAGTCAATGCCATCAACGTGCGCAAGGTCTGAGCCTGAAAGCCAATTCTTCATAAAAAGCCTCCGCATCATCATGCGGAGGCTTTTTTGCATAAATGCCGCTGGCTGGCGGCAGCTAGGACAGCCGCCCGGTTGCCGCACCGGGCTCCGCTTTACCAGCCGGTCTTTCGGGTGGGTGGCCGGTGCCTGCCGCGGGCCGGCTTGTACCTTTAAGCTGTGAAAGCCTCGCCTCCCGTTTCTGCGGCCGTGGCGTCAGCGGCCGGCAGCGGCGCCCAGCCGGCGG
>CAXUEM010000101.1:0-7004 GCA_964249885.1 uncultured Hymenobacter sp.
GTCATTGGCCGGAATTTCTTCGACGTGCTGGTGCCGCCCGCCGACCGGCCCGCCCTTTAATCTTTCCTAACCTTGTCGGCGCCGGCCCGCACCCCCTGCTGGGCCCGCCCCGGAGGGTCCCGGCGCCGGCCGCGTTTTCTGCCTCGTAGCCCCGCGCCGTGCCCGAACCCACCGCTGCCCTAACCGAGATTTTTCAGGCCGAGCTAACCGAGGCCCGCGCCGTGCTCGACCAGTTTCTGAGCGCGCCCGAAAACCTGCGCCGCGTGGCCCAGGCCGCCGAGCTCATGGCCGCTGCGCTCAAAAGCAACGGTAAAATCCTGAGCTGCGGCAACGGCGGCTCTTTGTGCGATGCCCAGCACTTTGCCGAAGAGCTCAGCGGCCGCTACCGCCACGACCGGCCGGCCCTGGCGGCCCTGGCCCTCACCGACGCCGCGCACATGAGCTGCGTGGCCAACGACTACGGCTACGAGTTCGTGTTCAGCCGCTATGTGCAGGCACTGGCCCGGCCCGGCGACGTGCTACTGGCCATCAGCACCAGCGGCAACTCGCCCAACATCCTGCGCGCCGCCGAAGCGGCCAAAGCGGCCGGCATGACGGTGGTTTCCCTCACCGGCAAGGACGGCGGCCAGCTCGCCGGCCTGAGTGATGTAGAAATCCGGGTGCCGCACTTCGGCTTCGCCGACCGGATTCAGGAAGTGCATATCAAAATTATTCACGGGCTTATTTTGCTGATTGAAAAGCTCGTAACTGAAAAATAACGCGGCCCTGCCTGCCCAACCGGCCGCGCCATCTGCATCTGTGCTATCCGCGGCCTCATCTGCAACATCTGCGATTTATGCTAACCAAAACCTTCGGCTCGGCGGTGCAGGGCGTCAATGCCTACACCATCACGATGGAAGTGGTGGTGACGGCCGGAACGAACTTCTTCGTGGTGGGCCTGCCGGATAATGCCATTAAGGAAAGCCAGCAGCGCATCGAGGCGGCGCTGAAGTCGCGCGGCTACCGTATGCCGCGCACCAAGGTGGTGGTAAACATGGCCCCGGCCGACATCCGCAAGGAGGGCGCGGCCTATGACCTGCCCCTGGCGCTGGGCATTCTGCACGCCTCGCAGCAGCTGCAAACCGAGCAGCTGGGCGACTACATTATCATGGGCGAAATGTCGCTCGATGGCGAGCTGCGGCCCATTCGCGGGGTGTTGCCCATTGCCATTCAGGCGCGCAAGGAAGGCTTCAAGGGCTTCATCTTGCCCCGGGAAAATGCGCAGGAAGCCGCCATCGTCAACAATCTGGATGTAGTGCCGGTGACGACCATGCAGGAAGCCATCGACTTTCTGGAAGGCCGCGCCGAGATTGAACCCGTGCGCATCGACACGCGCAACCTGTTTGAGCACGCGGCTAACAAGTACAGCGCCGACTTTGCCGACGTGCAGGGCCAGGAAAATATCAAGCGGGCGCTGGAAATTGCGGCCGCCGGCTCGCACAACGCGATAATGATAGGGCCGCCCGGCGCGGGCAAAACCATGCTGGCCAAGCGCCTGCCCAGCATCATGCCCCCGCTCACCATGCAGGAGGCGTTGGAAACGACCAAGATTCATTCCGTGGCCGGCAAGGTGGGCGCGGGTGCGGGCCTGCTCAGCGCCCGGCCGTTCCGCAGTCCGCACCACACGATTTCCGACGTGGCGCTGGTGGGCGGCGGCTCCAACCCGCAGCCGGGCGAAATCTCGCTGGCCCACAACGGCGTTTTGTTTCTGGACGAGCTGCCTGAGTTCAAGCGCACGGTGCTGGAGGTGATGCGCCAGCCGCTGGAAGAGCGCCGCGTGACGGTGGCCCGGGCCAAGGTCAGCATCGAGTTTCCGGCCAACTTCATGCTCATTGCCAGCATGAACCCCTGCCCCTGCGGCTACTACAACCACCCCGAGAAAGAGTGCGTCTGCGGCCCCGGCGTGGTGCAGAAGTACCTCAACAAGGTCTCGGGCCCCCTACTGGACCGCATCGACCTGCACGTCGAGGTCACGCCCGTCACCTTCGACCAGATGACCGCCACGCGCAAGGCCGAAACCAGCCAGGCCATTCAGCTGCGGGTAGATAAGGCCCGGCAGGTGCAGGCCCGGCGCTTCGCCGACTTTCCCGACATTCACTCCAACGCCATGATGCCCTCGCAGATGGTCAAGGACATCTGCCTGATTTCGGAAGATGGCCGCCAGCTGCTCAAAACGGCCATGGAGCGCCTCGGCCTCTCGGCCCGCGCCTACGACCGCATTCTGAAAGTGGCCCGCACCATCGCCGATTTGGCCGGCACCGAGGGTATCGAGATTCAGCACCTGGCCGAGGCCATCCAGTACCGCAGCCTGGACCGGGAAGGCTGGGCGGGGTAGTTTCAATCAGCAATTAATGATGAGCAATGGGCAATTGCGCAAAAGGTATTTATTATAAATTGCTCGTTGTTAACTGCTCATCGCTCATTTATTTCTAAATGGAAAAGCCGCTTTCGCTCGATTATATCCGGCAGGTTCTGGCTGAGTATTTCGCCGACAAGCCCGTGCGGCGTGTGCAGGTATTTGGCTCTTATGCCCGCGGCGAGGCCACGGCGGAGTCGGATTTGGATTTGCTGATAGAAATGGAACGGCCTGTGGGCTTCGCTTTTTTCGGCTACGCGGAAGAGTTAAGCCAGCAGCTAGGAGTAAAAGTTGATTTGGGCAGCGGCGTATCAGAATACATCTTTCGCTACATCGCCAAAGATTTGAAAACCATTTATGAACCCGAGCAAACAACGGCCGCGTGACCCTGACCGGGCCCGCCATATGCTGGAAGCAGCCCGGCTAATCGTCGAGTTTACGGCCAACCGCACTTTCGACGACCTATTGAAGGATGCGCTGTTGCGGTCGGCTGTGGAGCGACAATTCGAGATTCTAGGAGAAGCAAGCTCTCATATCTCGGCTTCTACGCGGGAGCTGTGGCCTTCCGTTGACTGGAAACAAATCAAAAACTTTCGCAATCTGCTGGCCCACGAGTACTTCCGAACGAGTTACGCGGAAGTTTGGGATATTGCCCGAAACGTGCTGCCCGGCCTGATACCGACGCTGCAAGGTTTATTTGCCCTACTCGACCGCGATATCGGTCCCGAGGCCGTGAATCGTGCATAAACAGCTTGTGAAGGTAGGCCTCCGGCGAAAAGGCCCCGCTACTTGCGCAGGCGGGCCCCGAGCCGAAACTCTATCACGTCGGCTGCGCCGCGGTGAATTTTGAGGTCAACCGCGCCGAACAGCAGGGGGGTGAACTGGTATTTCAGGCCCAGCCGCTCATAGTAGAACTTGTTGGATTTGTAGGGATTATACAGGTAAACGCCGGCGTGCGACACAAAGGCCAGCCGGCCAAACAGCAGCTCGTGGCCAAAAAAGAGGCCGGCTTTTTTCACGTCGGGCAGGTTGCGCTGGTCGCGGGCCGTGTCGCGCAGCGTGGCCCGCAGGCTGCGGTCGTAGAAGCCTTCCAGGCCCAGCAGCAGGTTGGACTTGCGGTTGACGCGCCGACCCACTGCCAAGGTCACGGAGTTGACGAAGTACTTGGTGCGGTCGCCCTCGTTGCGCTGCTTGAAGCCCAGGCTGGAACTCACATCCAGAAAATTCTGGCCCACCTCGGTCGGGAGCGGAGCGTAGGGCGCCGTGGGCAGCTCGCGGCGCTGGTGGTAGTTCAGACCCAGCACCAGAGTGGGCAGGTTGGCGCCGAAGTTGGGCTTGGTGGTAGCCCCGTTGGAGTAGTGGTTCAGGCCCAGCCCTACCAGCAGGCCCAGCCGGGGCGTAAGGGCGTAGTCATACTCCACCCGCAGCTGCAGTGTGGCATTCAGGGCCGAGGAGGCAATAGTGTTCTTGTGGTTGGTTTGCTGGTCGTAGGGCCGGGTCAGGTAGGCCAGGCCGGTACCGAGACGGAAGCTGGCATCGTGCCGAACCCGCCGAAACAGGCTCTTGCTCAGGTAGATGCTGGCCGCGTAGCTGCGTCCCAGGGCCGGGTTGCGAAAATCGTAGTATACCAGCGCCAGCCCCATTTTCGGGAATTTGTACCAGCTGTGCCAGGGTTCCTGCCCGGTGGTTTGGCGCTGCAGGTTCAGCTCCAGCCCGAGCGGATGCGACACGGCCAGGTGGCGGATGGCGGGCGTGTGGGCCATGATGAAGCTGCCCTGGGCGTAGGCCCCCAGGATGCGCGGCCCGGCCGGCGCGGGCGCGGCCAGCAGGGGGGTAGACACCGTATCCGGCGGCGCTTGCTGGGCCGCAGCCGGCCGGGTAAGGGTGAGCAGCAGCGCCGGCAGCAGGCCGCGGCGCCCGCCCCGCAGGAGAGCGTGCAGTTTCATTTTACGAAGGCGAGCTTGGCAGACACATTCCGGCCTAATATGAACACAAACAGCGGGTTAGGTTGTCGCCGGAAAATTTGCCCCGGTTGCCCTGCCTTGCCTGACCGTCGCCACAGCAAGCCGCGCAGGCAGAAAAGGCAAGAAAACCGACGCGAAGGCCGAACCTGAAAATAATTCCGCCCCCGCCCCGCCCGGGCGGCAACCGGCTGGCTGCCTGTGTATTGGTTCCGGGCAAAGCTCAGGCTGTTTCGCCGTATTGAAGCTGGGCCGCAGCTTTTACTTCGGTTTGTCCGCTAAAAGGCCAAAATTAACCAACAACCCGCCTATTCGACGACTGCTACTTCATATTCTGTCTTCACCTATCTCCATTTTTCCAAGCCCTTTCCCCATGAAAAAACTTGCAGTACTAGGCTTAGCCCTGCTGAGCGTATCCGTTGCCAAAGCCCAGGACGCGGGCGGCCAGCGTTTCGGAATTAAAATCGGCGCTACGTATTCCAGCATTTCCGGCGACGACGCCAAGCAGCTCACCGGACCCGACTTCAACTCCGAAATCGGCTCTTATAAGCTTGGCTATAACATTGGCATCGGCACGAGCTTCCCCATCAGCAGCGACGGCTTCCTGTCCATCGCGCCGGAGCTGATTTACAACCGCAAAGGCTACGAGATTTCATCGACCCGCACCGTTGGCAACACGGAAACAGAAATTGAGCAACAGCGTGTGTTACACTACCTTGACCTACCTATTCTGGCCCGCATTAACGCCGGTGGCCTATTTTTCGAGGCCGGTCCGCAGGTGAGCTATCTGTTTGGCTCGAAGGTAAAGCAGCAAGTGACCACCAAAACGGGCAACAATTCAAACAAAGTAGAAACTGATGGCAAGTTTCAGGACTACACTGGCCTCTCAGTTGATGATGCAAGCAAGTCTGACCTTGCACAGTTCGACATCGCCGGTGTAGCTGGCCTCGGCTACATGACCGAAGGCGGCCTGAGCATTGGCCTGCGCTACGCCCGTGGTTTTAATTCTCTGATTGACTCTAAGGACACCAAAAATGAGCAGAAGGCCTTCAACAACGCCTTCACGCTGCAGCTGGGCTACCTGCTGCCGTTCGGTAAGTAAGCTGCCGGAGTTTCTCCTAGCGTTGCATGAAAAACGCTGGCTACCACGGTAGCCAGCGTTTTTTCGTTTGGAGGCCGCCCTGACCCCCTGCTGGGCGCGGGCCGTCGCCGGCCTACTGCGCCGCGGCCGCGTAGTTGCGGTAGAAGTGCGGAATGGTTTCGATGCCCTTGAGGAAGTTGAACACGCCGTAGTGCTCGTTGGGCGAGTGGATGGCATCGGAGTCGAGGCCGAAGCCCAGCAGCACGGTATCCAGGCCCAGCTCGCTCTTGAACATGGCCACGATGGGAATGGAGCCGCCGCCGCGCGTGGGCACCGGCCGCCGGCCGAAGGTGGTTTCCATGGCGTCGGCCGCCGCCCGGTAAGCCACCGAGTCGGTGGGCGTTACCACGGGCTCGCCGCCGTGGTGGGGCATGACGGTGCCGGTGACGCCGGCCGGGGCAATGCTGCGGAAATGGCTTTGAAACAGCTCCGAAACCTCGGCTGAGGTTTGATGGGGCACCAGGCGCATCGAAATTTTGGCGTGCGCCTGGCTCGGAATCACGGTTTTGGCGCCCTCGCCGGTGTAGCCGCCCCAGATGCCGTTCACGTCGAGCGTGGGCCGGATGCTGGTGCGCTCCATGCTGGAGTAACCCTTTTCGCCGGCTGTGGCCGGCAGGCCGATGCTTTGCTTGAACTCTTCCTCCGAAAACGGCGCCTTGGCCATTTCGGCGCGCTCTTCGGCGCTCAGCTCCTGCACGTTATCATAGAAGCCAGGAATGGTGATGTGGCCGTTTTCGTCGTGCAGGGAGGCTATCATCTGGCACAGGGCGTTGATGGGGTTCCGCACGGCGCCGCCGTAGAGGCCGGAGTGCAGGTCGCGGTTCGGGCCGGTCACGGTTACTTCGTGGTAGCTCAGGCCGCGCAGGCCCACCTCGATGCTGGGCACGTCGTTGGCCAGCATGCCGGTGTCGGAAATCAGAATGACATCGGCCTTGATTTTCTCCTTGTTGTTCTTAACAAAGGTTTCAAGGTTGTTCGAGCCGATTTCCTCTTCGCCCTCGAACATGAACTTGATGTTGCAGGGCACGCCGGCGCCGGTTTCCTGGTCGCGCAGCATCATTTCCAGGGCCTTGATGTGCATGTACACCTGGCCTTTGTCGTCGCAGGCGCCGCGGGCGTAGATTTTCTCGTCCTTGATGACCGGCTCAAACGGCGGCGAGGTCCACAGCTCGTAGGGGTCGGCGGGCTGCACGTCATAGTGGCCGTACACGAGCACCGTGGGCTTGTCGTCGCCCACGCGGTACTCGCCGTACACGATGGGGTTGCCGGCTGTGGGACACAGCTCGACGTGCTGGGCGCCGGCTTCCTCCAACCGCGTTTTCAGGAAATCCGCGGCCCGCAGCACCTCGTTGTGAAACTTAGGGTCGGCCGAAACCGACGGAATGCGGAGCCAGTCGAGCAGCTCGCTGAGAAAACGGTCCTGGTGCTGGGCAAGGTAGGCGGGGGCGGGCATGAGCAAGGATAAAGTGGGATGAGAAAGTAAAAGTAAGGCCCCACCCCCTGCTGG
>CAXUEM010000101.1:7014-7686 GCA_964249885.1 uncultured Hymenobacter sp.
CTGCTGGCTAAGGCGGTCGGGCAGCCAGCCGGGGGTGGGACGTGCGAAAGGGGCGACGTCTGGCCGGCGGTGTCTTACCGACGCCCGAACAGCGGCACCCGGCTCTCGGTGCCGGCCCGCAGGCGGCCGATGTTGGCCCGGTGCGTGTACACGAGCAAGGCCGCCAGCACAAAGCCCACGCCCACCAGCACCGGGTTGGCGGGCCGGAACTGCGGCAGCAGCTGCAAGAGCGCGAAGGCCAGCCCCGCCGTCATCGAGGCCAGAGAAACGTACCGAAAGGCGAACAGCATGGCCAGAAACACCAGCAGGCACACGCCCACGGCGGCCGGCGCAATGCCCAGCATCATGCCCAGAATGGTGGCTACGCCCTTGCCGCCCCGAAACTGCGCAAACACCGGGTAGATGTGGCCCAGCACCGCCAGCGCCCCGCAGGCCAGCTGCCAGTACAGCAGCGGCCCGGCCGGCACTTGGCTGCCCGCCAGCCACACCGGCAGCGAGGCCGCCACAAAGCCCTTGAGCACATCTACAGCCATTACGAAGGACCCGGCTTTTTTGCCCAGCACCCGGAAGGTGTTGGTGGCGCCGGCATTGCCGGAGCCATGCTCCCGGATGTCAGCCAGATTGAAAAACCAGCGGCCGGCCCACAGCGCCGTCGGGATGGAGCCCAGCAGG
>CAXUEM010000101.1:7696-9445 GCA_964249885.1 uncultured Hymenobacter sp.
CCCCCCCCCCACTCCGGGGCTGTCGGTTTTTAGGGCTGGGTGGCTGGTTGGGCGCCGCTACCCCCTGCTGGCCGGCCTGCGGGGCCTGGCGCGGCCGAAGCGGCTGCTCCCGCGCCGGCCGGCTACGAGTCGCCGAAGGGGTCTTCAGTTTCCTTCTTCTTTTTTTCCTTACGCTTTTTCACCGGCTCCTCGGCGGGCTGGTCAGCCGGGGGCTGGTCCAGCGGCGCCTCGTCGGTGGCTTTTTCCTTGGTTTTTTCCTTGCGGCGGCGCTTGTTGTCCTTCTCGTCGGCGGGAGCCGGCGCGGCGGGCTGGGCAGCGGGCGCATCGCTGAGGCCAGCGTTGGGGTCAGCGTCGGGCATGTTCGCCGGCTTTTCAGCGGGCTTGTCGGCGGGTGCGACCTTAGAGGCCGGCGCGGGCGCCGGGGCGCCGGGCGGGTCTATCACGCCGTCGCCGAAGGGGTCGTCCTTGCGGGCCTTCTTTTTCTTGGTCGAAGTCGGCGCGGGCGCCGGAGCGGGCTCGTCGGCGCCGGGCGTTGCGCTGCTGTCCGGGGTGTTGGGGTCGAAGATGTCGCCTTTCTTACGCTTCTTCTTTTTGCCGGCATCATCGCCGAAGTCATCGGCCTTGGCCGGGGCGGCGGCACGCTCGGGCAGGCGGGTATTCAAGCCCAGGTAGTCCTTACGGAAGCGGGCCCGGAAGCCGTCCACGTCGGGGTTGTCGCCCAGAAACACGCCGTACTCGGTGGCCGTGTTGTAGTCGTACTTGGCCTTGTCGCTGACGGCAAAGTTGTAGCCGTCGTCGTCGGCCGAGCGGGTCAGCAGCAGGCCGTTGGCGTACTTGAAGTAGTACCAGGTCTGGGGCTCCAGCTCCAGGTACATTTCCACCACGTCGAGGTTGTTTTCGCGCTTGATTTCTACGTGGCCCTCAATCAGCGCGTTCACGTCGCGCTTGTTGACGCCGGCCAGCCCGAGCTTGCCCACCGAGTACCAGGCCTTCTGCTTGGGGCTCCAGCGCAGATTCACGAGGTTGAGCACCAGCAGGTGCTGCTGCAGCTTGGGCGCAATCTTCGACAGGGCCGTGCCGCCGCGGCTGGCGTAGGACTCCACCGATTCCTGCTCCGTAAACTGCCCCAGCTTGTAGAACTCGTTCGTCGAGCCGTCCAGGGCCAGAGGCGCGTTCTTGGTTACCTGCACGGCGCGCGCCGTCAGCGCCTCCACCGCCTTGGGTGGCAGCGTCATATCAAAGGCCAGCAGGGCATCGAGGCGGTAGCGGGACGAGTCGGGGCGAGCCACGCCCACGCCGCTGCTCGTCATCGCGAAGTTTTTACTGTTGTTGATGAAGTTCAGCGGGCCGCGGAAATCCAGGCCGCCCGTGGCATCGTGGTAAACCAGCGTGGCGCCGCCGTAGCGGGGCGTGGCCGGGTCGTTGCGCGAGAGGGTATAGTCGCGGGTGCGCGGGTCGTAGGACAGCCGGCCGTCCACCGGGAAGAGGTTGATGTCGGCCGCGTCCACCTTGGCGCCGGCGTAGAGCGGGTAGATGGTGTTCGTGTTCTCGGACAGATACAGCCCCGTGAACAAGGCCTCGCCGGTCTCGGTCTTGGGGTCGACTAAATTGATACTCACCGCCTTGGGGTCGATGCTGTCGTTGACCACGAAGTAGTCGCCTGCGTAGAGGTCTTTGCTGAAGCGCAGCTGGGCCTGCCCGCTGTAAATCAGGGCCCGGCGCTGCGAGTGCAGGCTGATGTCGCCGCGG
>CAXUEM010000102.1:0-9314 GCA_964249885.1 uncultured Hymenobacter sp.
CTGGGTCAGCTGGCGCCTGGCCTCCGAGTGGCGCGGCACCGCTCCCCGCCAGGACGACTTCAGACCCGACCCCGACCTGCCCACTGGCTGGTACCAGCCCGGCGCCAGCTCCTACACGGGCTCCAGTTTCGACCGCGGCCACAACTGCCCCAGCGCCGACCGCACCAGCACCGTCGCCGACAACTCGGCCACCTTCCTGATGAGCAACATCATGCCACAGGCCCCGCGCAACAATCAGCAAACCTGGGCTGACCTCGAAGACTACAGCCGCGCTCAGCTCGCCACCGGCCACGAGCTGTATATCATTTGTGGCTCCTACGGCCGCGGCGGCACCGGCTCCCGCGGCGGCATCACTGAAACCATCGACCAGGGCCGCATCACCGTGCCTGCCCGCTGCTGGAAAGTCGTCGTCATTTTGCCCACCGGCACCGATGATGCCACCCGCGTATCCAGCGCCACCCGCGTTATCGCCATCGACACCCCTAACGACCAAGCCGTGAACCTTGATTGGGGCACTTATCGCACCAGCGTGGACGTCATCGAGGCAGCTACGGGCCTGGATTTACTCTCGGCCGTGCCCATGGCCATCCAGCAAATTGTGGAAGCGCGCACCGATAATGGCCCCACTAAGTAAACGCGCATAGGCCATACCAAATGCCCGTTGAATTAATAATGGCTTTCTGCTCAGGCGTAAACAGCCTCTAGTGTAGGTAGCAAATCAGGCTCGCGCCGCATTTTGCGACAGAGTCACCGAAAGTACGGCAGAGGGTAATGACGGGTAGTTATCTGGCTGCGGGTCAAGAGAACAATCGCGCTGAAGTCACTCCACTATAAGCCTAGTAGATTTGCTTCGAGCGGCTGTCATCCTCTGGCTGGTTTTCTGTTTATGCATCTGAGTTACTCATCTTCTGGCAACCAGTCACATCCCGAAACAGACCCGGCCCGGCTACCCTCGCTGCTGCACCAAGTAGCGGCCGACCTAGCCGACCCGGCCATCACCTACCTGCTCGGCGGCCACTACTACGACCGCACCAATCACCCGCGCTACCGGCACTTTCCGGCCGTATTTGCGCTGCGACAGGGCGAAGTGTCCAACTTTGAAGTAGGGCCGGACTTCGTGGCCTTCGACACCGAGTTTATCCGCTACCCCAACCGGGGCGAGCGGGGCTATCCCGGCCCGCTCACCGACTCGTTCCGGGCCACGGTGCCCTTCGCGCAACTCTACCAGCTCTGCCGCAAGGTGCTCACGTCGGAAGAGCAAGGGTTAGAAGGTGTTATTTATGGGTCGGACACCATTATTTATCACGACGCGGCAGCGTACAAAAACTATCCTAGCCCGGCCGACATCAATCAGGCTTATGCCGCCGCGCCGCCGTCAGGCGAACACCCACTCGTGGCTGTGCTCACGATAGTTGAAGCGGGCCTGGCCGACCCGGAAAACCACTATTTAGTCAATACTACTTCCTTTGATAGCCCTGATGGGCCGGTGCTGATGGGAATGCTGCACCTGAACGCGCACACGGTGTGGGATTTAGAAATCGAAGCCGAGGCCTTCAGCTGTTCGGTGCTGCTAAACCCGCACGACCGACGGCAGAAATCAATCGTGCGCGTAGAGTTCAACCGTGTGTGGCTCGTGGCGGTAGGTGAGACGCCCAACATTGACTTAGACGAAGCCGAGGAAATGGGCGGCATTCTCTACGACGCCCCCGAGGTGTTGAGCAATTACGCCCGGCAAGGGCGGCCAGCTTAGCTTTCACGCTCAACCCTGACTGCCTTACCGATGGAAGAACTACTCAATCCTCGCCACCCCTTCGACGAACAACACCAATCACAGCTGGAGCTTTTGCGCAGCTTGCCCGAACATCTGCGGGCGTATCATGCCCGTTTGTTTCGGCTCGGCAACGCCGCCTACCGCTACCAGCAGCAGGCCGAAGGTGAAGTAACGGAAGAAGATTACTTGCACTGGCTCGAAGGATTGCCCGAGAAGATGCGCCGGGTGGTGGAGCAGGAGGGCTTTGAAAAAAGCAAGCGGGTGCTGGGGCTACGCCGCCACGCGCTGGAAAGGCGGGATATGGGCTACGACGAGTTCGTGAGGTCAATGGTGTCAGCGGAGGATTGGGTGTATGAGCAGAGCCTACGCAAGCAAGCAGAAGCAGGGAATGCCACGAATTAAGGTTTCAACAGTATAATTTTGCTATTCAGCAGCCCGTATTGTGCTACCGCCGTGTTGTGTTACTCGTGGCCGGGTAAGGATTTTAATGGGTTGCTGAGTTACCAGCTTGTTGTTGGAACGAGTGGCCCACAGAAATGCTTCCCCGGGACCTAACTGCGAGAGGTCCGCGGGCGTTAGCTTGTCGAATTGGACAATGGATTTTTGAATGTGCTTAAGCCACTGCGGCGAGTTGAAGCGGTGAACCAGAACGGCCGAACTCAGCTCAATGATGGCATTGGGCAGGCTGGGCGGGTCCTGGCTGGCAATAAGCAGGCTTACGCCTTTATGGCGCATTTCCCGAATGGCCGTCACGATGCTACCCGTCAGGTCCTCGTTGCCCATATACTTGTGGGCCTCATCGAATACGATGAACTTGTTAAACGTCTCGCCGCTGGGCAGACGGGCGTTGGCAAAGATGTTGAGCATGATGACGAACAAGCCCAGTGCATCGTCCTGGTCGATAAACTCGTCGCGCAAATCCACCACCAGCAGGCGACCAGGGGCCATTAGCTGACCCAGGCGGGTAGAATCGTCCAGATATTCGGCCGCCAGGGTTAGGCGCGAAAGCGCTAGTTCGCGCTGCGACGTGTTAAGCAGAGACGTGTTTTGAATAGCCGTGCGCAGGCCTGTTAGGGTCAAGTTGCCTCGCAGGTCCCGCATGATGCTGTTCAGGTGCTTCATGTACAGCGCCTGGCTACCAATGGCCCCCATCAGAAAACGCCAGTCCTGAATGCTCAACTCGGCGGACGACAACGAAAGGGGCCGTACCTCCAAATCGGGATACTCGGCTTGCCGCTCAGCCAGTTTGGCTTTAGGCACCACCAATACCACGTCGTTCGTGCCCTGGGGACGGGCGTCGTACCACTCGCGCAAGCGGCTGATTTCGCCGGGTTTGCGGTTTGGGGAGGTCATGGACGTAAACTCCGGTTTGTAATCCTGGCTTTCGCTGTAGTGGAATATAACGCCGGCCAGGGGCTTCGGCAGTGCGTTTATGTGGGGAATAGACTGCAAAACCATCTCCGTGATGGTACCGATGGAGTAGCTTTTGCCTGCCCCCTGCACCCCGAAGAGGCTGATGGTTTGGGTGCCGTTCAGGTCCAAGGCTACGTTCTGGCCGTGGGGTGTGCGACCCAGCATCCCGTACTGAGACGACGGCTCATTTTCGCCTACGTAGATGGTGTAAGCGGGTGGAGCAGTAGCAGGCAATGAGGCTGAAACCTCTCCCGTCGCATCGCTCTGGTGCGTTGCTTCGTGCTCTTCGCCAACTGCTCTGCTTGGTGCGGCTGTATCAGGGATGGATAGAGGTGTCAGCGCATTTGGCAAAGGGGGCAGGTTCACGCCACTTGGTGAGTCTGGTACGCTTACAACAGCCACATCAGCTTCGGGGCTCGCGGGCTGTGCCTGTTGGTCTTCGCTTTGGATAGAAAGTGACGATGTGCTGGTTACATGGCTCTCGGATGCCGATAACTCATCTGCTTGCACAGGCCGGCGTCGGGTAAGGTCGGTGCGCAAACGGTGCCACTCCGGGGTGGGTCGGCGGGTATTGAACGTGGATTCGGGGTCCAACAAAGCGTCGATACCGGGACGGCCCACGCGGTAGTACACCGTGTCGCCGTACTCGTCGCGCTGCACCTTGATGGGGCTATCGAGGTTGAACACGATGCCGCGCCGGGTAAACTCCATTTGGTAGGGCATCGAAGTGAGTTGGGCCAGGTAGCTCCGCAGACGCTCGGGCTCGTCAGCACTCAGCAGGCCGTAGCGGGCGGCCCGTTCGGCATAGAATTGCAGCAGTTCGCTTAGCTCGCGGCTGCGCAAGGGCTGGTCGAACCGGGTGGTGCTGGCAAACTGCTCGAAGTCGAAGCGCTGCCGCAAGTGCAGGATGGTGTTGGTGAGCTGGTCACTCATCTGCTCGCACAAGTTGCTCCATTCGCTGTTGCTCAGCTCAGCCGTGCGCACTTTTATTTCTACCACCTGCACGTGGATGGTATTGCGTTCGGGGTCGGCATCCACCAGTAGCAGGTCGGCCCGGCTTTGGCTGGCATTTTCTTCGCTGGCCTTGAAAAAATGCTGGTGCAGGTCGATGGGAATGATGAACTGATAATCCAGCAAACCCTGCTTTTCCAGCAGTCGCTTGGCCAGGGCGATGCCCGCGTATTCGAGCACCTTGGTTTGGTGGGGCTGGCTGCTCAGTTTCATCACCAGCGAGCCGCTGACCGTCCGCAGGTCGTTGAGCACGGCCTGGGTTAGCACTTCCAGGCGGCCAGGGGCCAGGGTGCCAGTCAGCACCTGCATCACGGGGGCGAGCAGGTGAACCAGCTCCGCGCCCGGCTTGCTGGTTAGAAATGTGGACACGCCCAGGAACTGCTGCCCCGGCAGGTAATCCAGCAGAAACGGAACCTGCCCGTCTTCCACCGGCAAATCGAACAGCTCTGGCCCCAGGTGCCGGTCAAAGGTGATAACCCAGTCCGAGTAGGAATGGATTTTATCAATCAGCACGCTTTCCGGGCCGCCCAGCCGCAGCTCGGTGGCTGGCAGCGAAGCCGTGGGTTTGCCGGCCAGACAGGTAGCCGTGAACTCGCTGAGCTGGCGAAAAGCCTGGTGGACAACGGCCCCGATGGGGCCAGCACTGGCCTCGGGCAGCGCCCCCGGTGTGATGTAGCGCGTCCAGGTGTAGGTATCGGGCGAGCGGGTAGCCAGAAAATCAACCTGCGGCTCTACGACCAGCCCGTCGAGGTGAAACGAGGATGCTTCCCGCGAGGGTGCCTGGATGCGCGGCGTCAGCGGAAACGGGTTGATGACAAAACTCAGGTGGGCATCGGCCACCGCCGCGGTGCGGCCGAACTCTTCCGTGGGGTTGATACTGAGCCGTAGCTTGGGGAACAAGCGGTTGCGGGTGGGCTGGGCAAATGTTTCGGCTTCCTCCGTCAGGGTCGTGGCCGGGTTTAGCAGGCGGTTGAATGCCTCACCTTCCTGCACCAGCGACCGATGCGCGGTGAACAGGCGGATTTCGTAGCGCACCGATTTGAACGTGGGTAGCTGTTCCAGCCTCAGCAGCACATCATTGAACACCTGCCCTTCGCCTGGGTTGAAGATGTTGAGCGTAAGCTGCTCGGTGTAGGGGTGCAGCTTCAAGTAGTTTTTGAGATGGTGAATGACCACATCGGCGTCCACGTCGTTTTCAATCACGCTGCTAGTGCCCCGCAAGTCGAGCACGTGTTGCAGGTACTGCACCAGCGACCGGCTGGAGCCGGCTGCCGCCAGGGCAGAATCGTTGCCCGCCGTCACGGTGCGCGTGAACACGCCCCAGCCGAAGCACAGCTCACCGGCGTACTCGTAGGGCTGCACTTCGGCGTCCTTCACCAGCAGGGGGTGATTGGTGGGCTGCAAGCGCCCGAAGAACAGCTGCTCTATCTCTGCCGTCCAGTGCGGGGCCTGCCGGTCAAAATCCTCGCGGGTCAGACGCTCCCATCGCTCAAACAAATTCAGTAGCCCCAGTTGCCAACCCAACCGCAGCGGGTGCATAGGCGGCACCAGCAGGGCCGCATACCGCTCCTGCGTGTCGGGTAGCCGGCCGCCCAATGACACCATGTCGAGCTGCTGCACGGCCACCAACAATTCTTGTAGTTGCGCCTTCTCATCCTCCGGCAAGCTGAGCCAACGCTCCTGTTCTTG
Source organism: uncultured Hymenobacter sp. (assembly GCA_964249885.1). Lineage (GTDB taxonomy): Bacteria > Bacteroidota > Bacteroidia > Cytophagales > Hymenobacteraceae > Hymenobacter. The sequence continues at coordinate 5,885 of CAXUEM010000102.1, forward strand.
CTTCAACCCGGCCAGCAAATCGGCGTAAGCTTGTACGTAAGCAGTGGCCGCGTCCCGATGAAGCGCCAGGTCGAAAGTCTCAAAAATGCCGTTCTTGCTAGCGATGCTCTCGCTGACCATCGCGAAGAATTCGCGCCGAGCTGCCAGAAAAAGTTGCGCACCGGTGTAGTCGTTCAGAGCGCTGGTTTCGGGGGTCAGGGCGTCGGCCGCGAGGGGCTGCCCAGCTACGGGTGCTTCCACTGCCAACCGTCCTAGGCCGGCCGGGTACTGCAACAAATACTGTTGAAACAGCCGCAGCTTCGACGATACTGCCAGTTGAAAACTGTAGGGCGACTCTTTATACTTGATTTGAAAGTTGGAAGCTGTCTGCTTCTCCGGCTCGTTCAGCCAGCGCCATTCGTCCTCGTCCGGTTCCAAGCGGCGCTCAGTCATATCCTGCTTGCGCAGGAGCAAGTCTAGCCGGTAGCGGAAATAGCTTTGTAACACACTGGAAACCTTTTCTCGCCGTGAGGTTTCACCCTCGGGACCGCCTTCAATTTGGTCGGCCTCGAAGTAAAAAATTTCCGTGTCCGAAGTCCAGCGCCCTTTGATGTCGAGGCGGTTGGCTGATTCGCCGTCGCGCTCTTGCACGCGCTTCCATTCAGCCTGCGCTTCCGAATCTTGGAAATCATCGTTGGTGTTGAGCACATTGCCCCGCGTGTCGAGGGCGAAAACGCGCAGAAAATATTCGCCTGGCTCCAGCAAGTTCGCGTCAAACTTCATCTCGCGGGTGCGGCTCTTGCCCTGGCTGCCCCCACTAGCCCAGCGGTCGAATTGAGGGATGGCACAGGCGTAATCTCCTGCTCCCACCACCTGCATCAGGTCAGCCTGAAAGTGAGCCAAGTCAGCAATGTTGGTCGGCTTGGGGTCGGTACTGAACTTGACCTTCACCTTGACCGGCGCGTTCAGATTACCGCGCAACTCAAGCTTGCCGTTTTCATCGCGCTCAAACACTATACTAGGGTTGCCTTTCAGGTCCTCCACGGTCAACTTAGGAGGCTGGCTGCGGTGCAGCTCGGCAATGGGCCAGTGCTCAAAAAACAGCTGCGGGTATTGCGCCTGAATGAGCGTAGTAAGGGCCACTGGCGACTTCGCCGAGCCGTTGTCACGTAGCAGTTTAGCTAGCTCCAACTGAAGCGTATTAGGGTTAGCTGGCACTGGCAGGGCCGCCAGCCGCTCGTAAACGCCCTTGTTGAACTCGCAAAGCGTGTTGATGCACTGCTGATTGTAGTTCAGCCGCGCTGGGGTCTTGGCCGGGTTGCTCAGTAGGTCACCGTCGGGAATCAGGTCTAGCAAGTGCAGGGCGTGGCCGGTGCGCGTGGTATTGGCCGGCTCATCCAGCACATGCAGCAGGAATTTGTTGCGCTTCTCCACGCTCACCCCGCTATCCATAAACTTGATGACGGCCGCAAACGGTCCGCTGGCTAGCCCCGCGGCTTCGGCCCGCTCGCGCAGCTGCCGGTTGATAAGCCCTTCGATGTCGCTCAAATCCAACTCCGAAAACGTGGTGTTGCCTAACGAATCTTCGGCGGCCGTGCGCAGCGTGGCCGGGCACAACACCAGCAGGGGCGCGTCTTCCAGGTTGCGCCGCTCGATGAGCTTAGTAGCTTGAATGTAGCGCGGCTGACCGGCTGGCGGATTCTGGCTCAGAATATAGCATTCCAGCTTGGGCGCGGCGTGCGTAAACCGCTCCCACAAGGTTTCGAGCACGTGGTCGGCCACGCCGCCCAGCTTCATGCAGTGGCCCTTGGGTGCCTGGCGCAGCAGTGGGGTAAACTTCTGCTCAATAGCGTCAATAACAGTAGCGTTGTAAGACATTAGGCGGACTGAGAATTGAGCGTGTAGCGGGGACGAATTTTTTGCAGCAGGTAGGCATCGCTCAGTTGCGTGTAGAAGCCAATTTGCCGGAGCTTGTATTTCAGGGCTTCCACGTTCTCGCTGAAAGCCTGGTGGATGCGCAGGTCGGCATCTTGGAACCGGGGCAGGCCCAGCCCGTTGATGACGATGCCATACCGCTGGTGCAGATGCTCAGTGAAGTCTTCGATGGAAACTGCGGTGCTATAGTAGGCATCCGTCGCGTCGTCGGTCCGCAACACGCTGATTTGTACCAGGGCTTCGAGCAGCCGAGTACCAAGTACGAAGCGACGCTTGTGGCGCCGACTTTTCCCCTGCGCCAGCATCCCGTTTTCGGTGTTTTTGAGCAGCAGCGAATCCAGCAGGTCAGTGTGGTAGCGTTGGTGAAAAGCACCGCGCACGTACAGGAACACGGCTAGGTAACGGTTCACGTCGTCAGTTTCCAGGGCTACCAGGTCGTCCAGCGTCTTGTGCAGCTCGGCCGGCGTGCCCTTGTACACTTCGTTTAGCTGCTGGCGGCAGTGGGCCACGAACTCGGTGCCGAGGCCGCTAATGGCTTCCACGGCCAGGCGCAGCCGCTGCGGGGCGGGCAGGTCGCGGGCGGCAAAGGGTAGTGCGGCTAGGCTGTTGTTGATGGCAAACACCGCCCGCACGTAGTCGGGCAGGCTATTGTAAAATTGGCTGGCGTCGTCCATTGCCAGTTGCCCGGCCTCGGTATCGGGGCTATCCGTCACGTCAAGCACGATGTCCAGAGGCCGCACCGCGGGCAGTTGGCCGGTGCTCACCAGCTCGGGCACGTAGCGGATAAGACGCAGTAAGTACAGGCTCAAGTGGAAGCCAGTAAGCGTTTTCAGGTAATCGAGCAGTACGTGGCGCGGTATCACAGCGCGGTATTGCAGCAGCCGGTGTACGTCGTCGCAGTAGGTGGCCGCCTCGTCGGGCAGCAGGGGGCCAATCTTGTCAAATACTGGCTTGGCGTCGCCGGTGGCGTCAGGTTGGGTTTTCTGCACGATGTCAATCATGCGCAGTAAGCCCAGCGAATCAATGTCGAGCAGGGCGCTTGGGCTAACGGTTTTGGACGTTTCGTCCCAGCCTTCGCTTAAATATCGCTGCAACTCCTCGCGCACCGCCGGCCGCACCGACAGCATGGAATACACCTGGTCGGCCGAGTTGTAGTCGCGGGTGTGCTTCTGATTACGGATGCGGTAGCTGAATAAGTGAATGGGTTTGAGCGAGGTAAAATTTTCCTTTTCCGGCCCCTGTCCGCGGTACACCATGTCCATCAGGTTGGCTCGCAGCCAACCGCGCACGGCCAGTTGGTTTTCCTTGATGCCGGTGGCCTGGCCGGCTTCTTCCATCGACCGGAAAACCTGCATCAGCTCCTTCTCGCCTACCTGCTTGTTGGCCTGGCTCACGCGGCTGCGGGTGCGCCCGCCGTTGTGTTTCAGCAGCACGTATAGATTCACCAGCGTCCGGTCGAGGTTAATCTGTTTGGCATCGATGAACAATATCTGCTCGTTGCGAAACGGCAGCTTGG
>CAXUEM010000103.1:0-9313 GCA_964249885.1 uncultured Hymenobacter sp.
TTTATGCGCTGGCCACGGAGTACCGGGAAACGGACCCCGACCGGGCCTGGACCTACTACCAGAAGCTGCTGGCCGAACACCCCGACTACGTGGGCACCTACTACCACGCCGGCAAGCTGCTGGAGCAGTTTAACAAGGCCGACGAGGCCGAAAAAGTTTCCCGCGAGGGCCTGAAAGTAAGCCGCAAAGCCGGCCAGCTGCACGCGGCCAGCGAACTGCAGCAGGCCCTCAACAAGTGCCTGGGCCTGGACTACGAGGATGAGTAGCGCCAGCAGGGAGTTACCCGAATGGACCTAGGGCTAGGCGCGGGGCCGGAGTCCGCGCCTAACCAAGCGACTCCCCGTCGCCGGCCCGCTGGGCTTTGCCCGGCGGGCTGTAATAAGTTACTTTATGCCGCGATAGGCTTACCGGGCAACCCTGCAACGCTTCGCCTCATCTGCCCGACTTTAGCCGCCTGGCCTGCGGGCGCTGGCTTCCTTCGCTTTTTTCTTCTTTCCTTTTTTCATGCGCAACACTTTTTTACTCGGTCTGGGCCTGCTGCTGACCGCACCCGCTTTTGCCCAAATGCCCGCGGCACCCCCTGCTGGCCCCGCCCGGCCGCTGCCTACCGGGCCACGGCCACCAAAACCCACGACCTTGTGCACACCAAGCTCGACGTGAGCTTCGACTACGCCAAGCGCCAGCTCAACGGCGCAGCCCGCATCACGGCCAAGCCCCACGGCTACGCCGCTGACTCGCTGCGGCTCGATGCCAAAGGCATGGATATCAAGTCGGTGGGCCTGGTTGACGGCAGCAAAGTGAGCCCGCTCAAGTACGATTATTCAGATAAGATGAACCTGCGCATCTACCTCGGGCGCAGCTTCAAGGCGGGCGAGGAATTTACGGTGGCTATTGAGTACGTGGCCAAGCCCGACGAGCTGAAAACCAAGGGCAGCCAGGCCATTACCGACGCCAAGGGCCTGTATTTCATCAACCCCGACAGCACCGAGGCCGGCAAGCCCCGCCAAATCTGGACCCAGGGCGAGACCGAGGCCTCGTCGGTATGGTTTCCGACCATCGACCGGCCGAACCAGAAAACGACCTCGGAAATCAGCATGACCGTGCCGAGCAAGTACGTCACGCTCAGCAACGGCGCGCTCGTCAGCCAGAAGCCGGCCGGCCCCGGCCTGCGCACCGACACTTGGAAAATGGACCTGCCCCACGCGCCCTACCTGTTTATGATGGCCGTGGGCGACTTCAAGAAAACCACCGAAACCTGGCGCGGCAAGGAAGTCAGCTACTACCTCGAGCCCAAATACGCGCCCTACGCCAAGCAGATTTTCGGCAACACGCCCGACATGCTGGAGTTTTTCTCTAAGCGCCTTGGCGTGGAATACCCTTGGAACAAGTACAGCCAGGTGGTGGCCCGCGACTACGTGAGCGGGGCCATGGAAAACACCACGGCCACGCTGCACGGCGAATTTGTGCAGATGACGGACCGCGAGCTGCTCGACCGGCCCTATACGAACGAGTCGGTTATTGCCCACGAGCTGTTCCACCAGTGGTTCGGCGACTACGTGACGGCCGAGAGCTGGAGCAACCTGACCGTGAACGAGAGCTTCGCCGACTTCTCCGAGGGCCTCTACGCCGAGCACAAGTACGGCCGCGACGCCGGCGACTCGCACCAGGCCCGCAACCTGCGCAGCTACCTGGCCTCGCCTGCCGACGCCGCCAAGCCGCTCGTGCGCTTCAACTACGAGGATAAAGAGCAGATGTTTGACTTGGTGAGCTACCAGAAGGGTGGCGCCATCCTGAACATGCTGCGCACCTACCTCGGCGACGATGTATTCTTCGGCAGCCTGCAGAAATATCTGACCGATAACAAGTTCAGCACCGGCGAGGCCCACCAGCTGCGCCTGGCATTCGAGGCCGTGTCGGGCCAGGATTTGAGCTGGTTTTTCAACCAGTGGTACTTCGGCACGGGCCACCCGGTCGTGACCATCGACTACGCCTACGACGCGGCCAAAAAAGTGCAGAGCGTGACCATCAAGCAAACCCAGCCGGGGCAAGTGTTCCAGCTGCCGCTCGATATTGACCTGTACGTGAACGGCAAGGTGCAGCGCCAGCAGGTGATGATGCGCGAGGCCAGCCAGACCTTCAGCTTTCCGGTTTCGGCCAAGCCCAGCCTGGTGAACGTGGACGCCAACAAGACCATGGTCTGGCAGAAAACCGACAACAAATCCATGGCCGAGTACGCGTTTCAGTACAAGAACGCTCCGCTGTTCGTGGACCGGCGCGAGGCCCTAGTGGCCGCCGGCGCCAAACCCGACGACGCGGCGGCGCGGGCCCTGGCGGTCAGCGGCCTAACCGACAAGTTCTACGGCCTGCGCCAGGGCGCCATGCAGTACATGAAGCTCGACAACGCGGCCGTGAAAAAGGCGGCTCTGCCCACGCTGCGCAAGCTGGCCACGACCGATAAGGACTACGCCGTGCAGGCCGAGGCCCTGCGCACGCTGGCCCGGCTCAAAGACAAGCAGGACGAGAAGCTGTTTGCCCGTCAGCTGGGCAGTCAGTCCTACGCCGTGCAGGCGGCCGCCCTCGGCGGCCTGGCAGCGGCCAACCCCACGGCCGCTCTGGCCCAGGCTCGCCAGCTGGAGAAGAGCGAGAGCAGCAGTATCTCGCAGGCCGTGGCCGGCGTGTACGCCACCGCCGGCGGCCTGGCCGAGTGGCCCAAGGTGCGCGACAAGTTTCGGGCATCGGGCCCCCAAGGTCAGTTTAACATGCTGGAAAGCATGGTGGCCATGCTCGGGCGCATTGACGACGTGCCCGCTTTCACCGAGGGCGTGAACATGATTCGGGACCTTAACATCAAGTACAAAGCCCAGATTGGGCCCGGCCTGACGCCGGTGTACCAAAGCCTGAAGCAAGCCAAAGCCGGCAGTTCCAACGCAGCGGCCTATCAGCAGGCCGTCGCCCAAGCCGTGGCGCAAGTGGAAGCAGCCAAATAATTCTGGTTTCCAAGTAATTCTTTTTCAAATTATATTTTTGATAAGCTGCCGCTACGTTGTTAGCGGCAGCTTTTTTTGTATCTAAGACGCAGTCCGCAAGCGGTTTCCGACCGTCTTAGGCCTTCGCCTGGCCCGGAAGCCTCTTCAACGGCTGGCAAGGCTGGTTGGACCTGCCCGGTTTGGCGGCCGGCCGGGGGCTGCTTAGTATTGCGGGATAATTCTATTTTTCATTTTTTCTTTGTTGATGAAAGTTCGTTTTCCCGCTCTTCTTTTTACTGGCCTGGCCTTGCTCGGCAGCTGCAAAAAAAACGACCCTGAAAAGCCTCAGCCTGATGTAGTTGCCATCAGGGGCGAGCTCAAAGGCCAGTACATCGCCCCGCTCCCGGTAACGGGCACGGCAGGCACGGGCGACTTCACCGGCTCATTCGATAAAAACACGAACGAGCTGACTTACACGCTGACCTTTGCCGGCCTTTCCAGCCAGCTCACCCTGCCCCACTTTCACTTGGGCGCGCCCGGTGTGAAAGTGCCCAGCTTCTTCACTATGCCGGGCCTGACTAGCCCCCTGACGGGCAAGGCAGTGCTGACGCCGGCCCAGCGCGAGGCCCTGCTCAGCGGCAATGTGTACGCCAACCTGCACACGGTAAACCACCAGGAGTTCGGCGAAATCCGGGCTCAGCTCACCACGCCCAATTTGCTGCTGGTTTCGGGCCAGCTCAGCGGCGCGCAGCAGGTGCCGGCCGTAAGCACGAGCGCCACGGGCGTGGCCAGCGGCATCTTCAACAAGGAAACGAACGAGCTGAGCTACACGGTTTCGTACGCGGGTCTGACGCCCGTAGCCGGCCACTTCCACATTGCGCCGCCCGGCCAGGCCAACCCCGCCTCGTCGCTGCCCCTGGCCAGTCTGGCCAATCCTGTTGTGGCCACGGCGACACTGACGTCGGCCCAGCGCGAGGCCCTGCTGGCGGGTAACCTCTACGTCAATCTGCACTCGCAGGCCTTCCCCGACGGCGAGATTCGAGCTAACCTCGTGGCACGCTAAGCCCGGCGGCGAGGACCCCGCTGAATGCGTTCAGCCGCATTATCCGGCCATTGGCGGGGCGTTAACCCCCATTGAACCAATACCTTTAGCAGAAAGATAGCAGGGAAACAATCTTTGGCATACTGCAAATGCAGTCCTTTCCTCCATTCCAGTTTCCCTACCAAATTTCTACCCCATGAAAAAAGTATTTGCCTGCCTGCTGCTTCTGGCCGGCCTGACCACCGTCAGCAGCTGCGAAGACGACGACAACCCGCCGGCACAGCCGACGAACATGAAGACCCTGTCCGGCGATTTGAGCGCAGCTCAGGTTGTTGCTCCTGCCAACCAGACCGGGCCCACGGTGTCATCGGGCACAGGCAAGGTTACGGGCACCTACAACACTACCACTAAGGAGCTGGACTACACGGTCACGTACGAAAATTTGTCCGGCGTGCCCACCAATGGACATTTTCACCTCGGCGCGCCGGGCGTGTCGGGCCCGGTTACGGTAGCTTTTTCTAATTTCCAAACCAGCCCAATTAAAGGCAAGCTGGTGCTGAGCGCAACGCAGGCAGAAGAATTGACGAAGGGTAATTTCTACGCCAACATGCATACCGCAAAATACCCCAGCGGCGAAGTACGGGCGCAGGTGACGCTCAAGTAAGGCTAAGGCTGCATTTAGAATTACCTTTGAAAAAGCCCTAGCTGCTGACAGCTGGGGCTTTTTTGGCGGCGCCTACGATCAGCTTATTACAACGGTTGCGGTATTTTAGCGGGAAAACTACCACTATTTTCAAGATTTTACCCTGTTTTTTGGCAAAATTTCGAACTGTTAGCTAGCTGCTGATGTCTAGCTGCCATGCACAAGACCACTCTGCTTACCGCTGCTGCTCTGTTGAGCATCACCGGCCGCACCCTGGCCCAAAACACGCCGGCTGAGAACAACGACAACGCCGATGCACCCTTTGTGCGCAACATTCGCCCCGACCGCCTGGGCCAAACCATTACGGCGCACGTGCTGGCGCCCGGACAGTTTCAGGTCGAAGCCGGCGCCGCGCACCTGATGCCCGCCCGGCAGTCGGCCTATTCGCTGAGCGCCGCCACGCTGCGCATCGGCTTTTTCAACAGCATGGAGCTGCGCGTAAGTCAGGCCATTCAGTCGGGTAGCCGGGCCACGGCCCAGGTAGGCGAAGCCCCCGGCACGGCCGCTATCCCCGGCGGCCTGGCCCCCCTGCTGGTAGGCACCAAGCTCATGCTCTCGCCCAACCCCGATACCCGCACCCAGGTGGCCGCCCTGGTGGAAACCACGCTGCCCGGCACCGGCCAGCAGGGGGGTGCCGGCTGGGCCACGGCCGCCCGCCTGCTGGTAAGCCAGCAAATCGGGCAGCGCTACGGCATCGAGGCCAACTTCGGCTTCGGCCAGCCCGGCCTGAAAGTCCAGGACCTGAAGCGCGGTCAATATTTGGGCTCGCTGAGCCTGACCGGCCCGCTGAGCAACAAAACCGGCTTCGTGCTCGAGGCCTACGGCCAGGGCCGCGCCGCTCTGAACACGGGCAGCACCGCGGGCCTCTACTGGCGCCCCACCCCGGGCCTGCGCCTCGACCTGAATGCCAGCCGCACACTAGGCGGCCCGGCCATGGGCAGCGGCACCGTGGGCGCCGGCGCCTCCTTCCGAATCGGACAGTAACTTATCTTCTATCTTAGAAGAATAGCCTCAAACCACGAAAAGCCCGCCCGACCTAACTGGTCGGGCGGGCTTTTGGCATCCTGCAAAATCCGGCCGGCGGCCTAGCCCAGCGTCAGCACCAGGTCGTCGGCCTGCACGCGGGTGCCGGCTTCCAGGTTGATAGTGGCCACGGTCAGGTCCTGGGGCGCGGTGATGGTGGTTTCCATCTTCATGGCCTCGATGACAAACAAGGGCGAATTGCGCGCCACCTGCTCGCCGGGCTTGACCAGCACCTTGCTCAGCAGGCCCTGCAGCGGGGCGGCCACGTGGGCGGGGTTGTTTTTGTCGGCCTTGGTGTTGCTCACGCGCGTGACGGCCACGGTCTGGTCGCGCACTTCCAGGTTGCGGGTCTGGCCGTTGAGGTTGAAGAACACCGTGCGCAGGCCGTCCTCGTTCACCGGTCCCACGGATTGCAGGCTCACGATAATGGACTTGCCGCGGGCAATTTCGATGATGGTTTCCTCGCCCGGCTGCAGGCCGTAGAAGAACACCGGCGTGGGCACCTGGCTCACGTCGCCGAAGTGCTGGTGATGCGCCCAGTAGCCCTCGAACACCTTGGGGTAGAGCAGATAGGAAAGTAAATCGGTGAACTTGCCGCCCGGAAATTTCTCCTGAAAACTCGTCCACTCAGCATCGAAGTCGATGGGCGCCAGGTGCTCGTTGGGCCGCTCGGTGTAGGGCGGCTCATCCTTGAGCACGACCTTCTGGATGTCTTCGGGCCAGCCGCCCTCGGGCTGGCCGATGTCGCCGCGCAGCAGCTCGCGCACCGACTCCGGGAAGCTCAGGCTCTCGCCGCGCTCCAGCACGTCCTGGGGGCTGAGGTTGTTGCTGACCAGGAACAGGGCCATGTCGCCGACGACCTTGCTGCTAGGCGTGACTTTCACGATGTCACCGAAGAGCATGTTCACGTCGGCGAAGCGGGTTTTCACTTCCTCGAACTTGTCGAGCAAACCCAGCGAGGCCGCCTGCGGGCGCAGATTGGAATACTGCCCGCCGGGAATCTCGTGCTGAAACACTTCCGAAGTGCCCGCCTTGAGCCCCGACTCGAACGGGTAGTACAGCTCGCGCACGCCCTCAAAATAGGTACTGAACTCGTTGAGCGAGGCCTGGTTGAACGCGCGGTGCCGGGGCGAGTCGCGCAGCATCTCGACCACGGAGTTGAAATTGGGCTGCGAGGTCAGGCCCGAGAGCGAGCCCAGAGCCACGTCGATGACGTTGACGCCGGCTTCCACGGCTTTGAGATAGGTAGCCGGCTGCAGGCTGCTGGTGTCGTGGGTGTGCAGGTGGATGGGCAGCTTCACCGTGTCGCGCAGGCCCTGAATCAGCTCCGTGGCGGCGTAGGGCTTGAGCAGGCCGGCCATGTCCTTAATGGCCAGGATGTGCGCGCCGGCGTCTTCCAGCTGCTTGGCCAGCTTGAGGTAATATTCCAGCGAATACTTCTTGTTCCGCTGCGGGTCCAGAATGTCGCCGGTGTAGCAGATGCAGGCCTCGGCCAGCCGGTCGGTTTTGTCTCGCACGAAACCGATGCAGGATTCCATGCCCTTGAGCCAGTTCAGCGAGTCGAAGATGCGGAACACGTCCACGCCGGTTTCGGCGGCCTGCTCCACAAACCGCTCGGTCAGGTTGTCGGGATAAGCCTTGTAGCCCACGCCATTGGCCCCGCGGATGAGCATTTGGAGCAGAATGTTGGGCACGGCTTCGCGCAGCTCGGCCAGGCGCTGCCAGGGGTCTTCGTGCAGAAAGCGCAGGGCCACGTCGAAGGTGGCGCCGCCCCAGACTTCGAGCGAGAAAATCTGGGGGTGCTCGCGGGCGTAGGCACCGGCCACGCGCAGCATGTCGGCGGTGCGCATGCGGGTGGCCAGCAGGCTTTGGTGAGCGTCGCGCAGGGTGGTGTCGGTGTAGTGAATCAGGGGCTCGTCGCGCAGCCACTGCGCGAAACCCTCCGGTCCCAGCTCGTGCAGCTTCTGCTTGGTGCCAGCAGGGGGTACCCTCTGCTGGCCGGCCGTAACGGCGTGCGGCAGCCGGGGCTTGCGTAGGGTGCGGCGCGGGTCGAGGTTGGCCTTCACGTCGGGGTTGCCGTTGACCACGACTTCGCCGATGAAGCCCAGCAGCCGGGTGCCGCGGTCCTGCCGGGTCTTGAACTTGAACAGCGCGGGGTGGTCCTTGATGAAGTCCACGGTGGCGCGGCCGCCCTGGAAATCAGCATCAGCCACGATGTTCTGCAGAAACTGGATATTGGTGCGCACGCCGCGGATGCGGAATTCGTCGAGGGCGCGCAGCATCTTCTGGGCCGCGCCCTTGAGCGTGGGCGCGTGGGCCGACACCTTGACCAGCAGGGAGTCGAAAAACGGCGACACCACCACACCCTGGTACACCGAGCCCTGGTCGAGCCGGATGCCGAAGCCGCCGGCCGAGCGGTAAGCCACGATGGTGCCGTAGTCGGGTTTGAAGTCGTTGGTGGGGTCTTCGGTGGTGATGCGGCACTGCATAGCAAAGCCCACGCGCAGCGGCGTCACGTCCGGCCCCAACCCAATTTCGGGGTCCGAAAGCTTGTGGCCCGAGGCGATGTAAATCTGGGTTTTAATCAAATCCACGCCCGTAATCATCTCGGTCACGGTGTGCTCGACCTGGATGCGGGGGTTGACCTCGATAAAGTAAATCCGGTCGTGTTCGGGGTTGACCAGAAACTCCACCGTGCCCACGTTGTCGTAGCCCACGGCCCGGCCGATGCGCAGGGCATACTCATAGAGCAAATGGCGCTGGTGGTCGGGCAAATCCAGGGCGGGCGCCACTTCCACCACTTTCTGAAAGCGGCGCTGCACCGAGCAGTCGCGCTCGTAGAGGTGCACGAGGTTGCCGTGCTGGTCGCCCACGAGCTGCACTTCGATGTGCTTGGGCCGCTCCACGAACTTTTCCAAGAACACGGTGTCATCGCCGAAGGCGTTGAGCGCCTCGTTGCGGGCCTCGAAAAAGCCTTTTTCCAGCTGCTCGTCGTCGCGGATGACGCGCATGCCGCGCCCGCCGCCGCCGCTGGCCGCCTTCAACATCACGGGATAGCCGATGCGCTGGGCCTCAGAGCGGGCCGTTTCGTAGTCGTCCAGGTCTTTCTCGCTGCTCTCAATCTGGGGCACCTGGCACTGCTGGGCCACTTCCTTGGCGCGCACCTTGTCGCCGAGGGCTTCCATCACGCCGGGATTGGGGCCGACGAAGATGATGCCCTCCTCGCGGCAGCGGCGCGAGAGCGTGGCATTCTCGCTCAGAAACCCGTAGCCGGGGTGAATGGCCTCGACGCCATTTTCCTTGGCCACGCGCAGCAGGCCTTCAATGTCGAGGTAGGGCTTGAGCGGCTCATCGTCGCGGCCAATCTGGTAGGCCTCGTCAGCCTTGTAGCGGTGCAGGGAGTAGCGGTCCTCGTAGGTGTACACGGCCACCGTGGGGATGCCCAGCTCGGTGGCGGCGCGCAGCACGCGGATGGCAATTTCGCCCCGGTTGGCGACGAGCAGCTTGCGGATATTCATGGGAAGAAAGCGGAGATAGGCAGCGGGTGGAGCTGTTACGCGAAGCTACGCAGGGCCGGGC
>CAXUEM010000104.1:0-9186 GCA_964249885.1 uncultured Hymenobacter sp.
CCCCAATCCCACCCCTGTTTATGGAAGCCGTTGCGACCGAAAATCAAACCATGATTGCCCAGATGGTGCGCGACTTCGGCGCCCAGCACATCAAGCCCCGCATGATGGAGTGGGACGAAAGCCAGGAGTTTCCGGTCGAGGTATTCAAGAAGCTGGGCGAGCTGGGCCTGATGGGCGTGCTGGTGCCCCAGCAGTACGGCGGGGCTGGCTTTGGCTACGCTGAGTACGTAACGGCCATCGCCGAACTCTCCAAAATCGACCCCAGCATTGGCCTGAGCATGGCGGCTCACAACTCGCTTTGCACCGGCCACATTCTGCAGTTTGCATCTGACGAGCAGAAAGCCCGCTGGCTGCCCAAGCTGGCCACCGCCGAGTGGATTGGCGCCTGGGGCCTGACCGAGCCCAACACCGGCTCCGACGCCGGCAACATGCGCACTACGGCGGTGCAGGATGGTGACTACTATATTATCAACGGCGCCAAAAACTGGATTACCCACGGCAAAAGCTCGAATATTGCCGTCGTCATCGTGCGCACCGGCGAAGTCGGCGACTCACACGGCATGACGGCTTTCGTGCTGGAAAAGCCGCTCGACGGCTTCACCCACGGCCGCAAGGAAAATAAGCTGGGCATGCGCGCTTCGGAAACCACGGAGCTGATTTTCACTGACTGCCGCGTGCACAAAGACAACATCCTGGGCAAGGTCGGCGAGGGCTTTATTCAGGCCATGAAGGTGCTCGACGGCGGGCGCATTAGCATCGCGGCGCTGAGCCTGGGCATTGCGCAGGGCGCTTACGAAGCGGCGCTGCAGTACTCTAAGGAGCGGTATCAGTTCAACCAGCCCATCAGCAATTTCCAGGGCATTTCCTTCAAGCTGGCCGATATGGCCACCGAGATTGAGGCCGCCAGCCTGCTCACCTACCGCGCCGCCGATATGAAGGACCGCGGCGAAAACGTGAACCGCGAGTCGGCCATGGCCAAGTACTACGCCTCCGAGGTGTGCGTGCGCGCCGCCACCGAGGGCGTGCAGATTTTCGGCGGCTACGGCTACACCAAGGACTATCCGGCCGAGAAATACTACCGCGACTCCAAGCTCTGCACCATCGGCGAAGGCACGAGCGAGATTCAGAAGCTGGTTATTGCCCGCACCCTGCTGAAGTAGACCACAGATAGTGCAGATGAATTGAGATAAACACAGATGATGTTCGGCTAGTAGACTCGTTCTGATAATTTAAGATGCGGGTGAAATGCTTGTTTGACTTAAATTATGAATTATCCGAACGAATCTGCAGCATCTTGATTAATCTGCACTATCTGTGATTATCTTTGCGGCCCGATTTACCTCGGCTCCCATTCCGAAATCTCCTCATTCCCCCGATATGCTTATCGTTCAAATCAAAGACAACGAGTCGGTTGACCGTGCTCTGAAGCGTTTTAAGAAGAAGTTCGAGCGCACCGGCGTACTGAAAGAGCTGCGTCGCCGCACCTTCTTCCAGAAGCCCAGCATCACCAAGCGCAAGCAGAAGCAGAAAGCCGTTTACAAGCTCGCGACCTACGGCCCCGACGCCCCGGCGGCTTTGGCCTGCCGCGGGCTTTTGCCCCCTGCGGTTTTAAATCGCCGGCCTGTTGGCCCTGTGGGCCAAGCTGGCCGGCTTTTCACGTTCACTGCTTCGGGCCGGCCAGCAGGGGGTAGGGCGGGGCCGGACAAAATGGTGCTACATTGGTGCGGTGACTTCCGGCCTGCCCCTGCCGTTCCTTCTTCTTTTCGCCTAATGGATGCTTTCCTGGAGTTTTTGCGCTTCGAGCGGCGCTACAGTGCCCACACCGTCACTTCGTACCAAACCGATTTGCGGCAGTTCGCCGACTATCTGAAAGCCAACTACGAGCTGACCGAGCCAGCCGCGGCCACGCACCCGCTCATCCGCGGCTGGGTGGTGGCCCTGATGCAGCAGGACCTGGACCCGCGCACTGTGAACCGCAAAGTAGCCTGCCTGCGCTCCTACTACAAGTTTTTGCTGCGCGCCGGCCGCATCGAAAGCAACCCCATGCTGCGCATCAAGGCCCCGAAAATGGCCAAGAAGCTGCCCGAGTTTGTGGCCGAGGACTCGCTCAACGGCCTGCTGAATTCATTCGAGTTTGAGGATACCCTGGCGGGCCGCCGCGACCAACTGATTCTGGAACTGCTCTACGGCACTGGCATCCGCCTCTCCGAGCTCATCGGCATCACGCCCGCCGACCTGAGCCTGAGCGCCCGCACCGTGCGCGTCACCGGCAAGGGCAACAAGCAGCGCCTCGTGCCGCTCAACCCCACCCTGCTGGCCGTGCTCGAACAGTACCAGGCCCGGCGCCATTTCGAGCTAGGCCCCCCGGCCGGCCCCGTCGACCCCCTGCTGGTAACCGACAAAGGCGAGCCGCTCTACGAGCAGTTTGTGTACCGCCGGGTGAAACACTACCTGAGCCAGATTACGACCTCGGCCGCGCAGCAGCATCCGCACGCGCTGCGCCATGCCTTTGCTACTCACTTACTTAGCAAGGGCGCCGACCTCAACTCCATCAAGGAACTGCTGGGCCACGCCAGCCTGGCCGCTACCCAGGTCTACACACACTTGTCCGTCGACCGCCTGAAATCCGTATTCGACCAGGCCCACCCGCGGGCCTGATGCTTTGCTTCAGGAGGAATTGAGCGCGAGGAATGAAGAATTCCCAGCCTACAATTCCTCCTTCTTTATTCCTCATTCTTAATTTTTCCAAGTATGAAAGTTCAGATGCATTCGGTGCACTTCACCGCCCAGCAGTCCTTGCTCGACTTCATTCAGCAGCGCCTTAACAAGCTCGAAACCTTTTACAGCGGCGTGACCGACGGCGAGGTTATCATGCGCATCAACAACAAGGATGGTGTGGACAACAACACGGTCGAAATGAAGGTACTGGTGCCCGGCGCCACCTTGTTTGCCCAGGCCGATGCCGGCTCGTTCGAGGCCGCCGCCGATGCCGCCGCCGAAAGCCTGAAGCGTCAGATTACCAAGTACAAGGAAAAGCACATGAACCACTAGGGGGGGGGCCGGCACCCCGTGCGGCCCTCCACAAATCGCCCCAAAGAGAACCCCCCCCTGGGTTGGGCTGGTGGGGCTTCTCTTGTAGAATAAAAGCAAGCTGCCACTTACAGGCCGAATGCGGCTTTAATCTGGTCGACGTAGTCCAGCTTTTCCCAGGTAAAGGTTTCAAACGTCCGGGTTTCGCCGTCCTTCATCGTCACCTGCACCGTGCTGGGCTGCCGGCCCATGTGGCCGTAGGCCGCCGTTTCGCTGAAAATGGGGTTGCGCAGGCCAAAGCGCTCCACGATGGCGTAGGGGCGCAGGTCGAACAGCTGCTCGACTTTCGCGGCGATTTCGCCGTCGGGCAGGGTTTCGCCGCCGGCGCCTTTGGCCTTGGTCGTGCCGTAGGTGGTCACGTACAGGCCCACCGGCTGGGCCACGCCGATGGCATACGCCACTTGCACCAGCACCTGCTCGGCCACGCCGGCGGCCACCAAGTTTTTGGCAATGTGCCGGGCCGCGTAAGCCGCCGAGCGGTCTACCTTGCTGGAGTCCTTGCCCGAGAAAGCGCCGCCACCGTGGGCGCCCTTGCCGCCGTAGGTGTCGACGATGATTTTGCGGCCCGTCAGGCCGGAGTCGCCGTGCGGCCCGCCGATGACGAACTTGCCCGTGGGGTTGATGTGGTAGGTAATCTGCTCGGTAAAGAGCCGCTGTACCTCCTGGCTGAGCTGAGCCTTGACGCGCGGAATCAGAATGGCCTTGATGTCAGCCGAAATCTGGCTCAGCATCACTTGCTCGTCCTCGTTGAAATCGTCGTGCTGGGTGCTGATGACGATGGTATCGATGGCCTCCGGGCGGTGGTCGTCGGAGTAACGGATGGTGACCTGGCTTTTAGCGTCGGGGCGCAGGTACTTCATTTCCTGCCCGGCCTTGCGGATGGCAGCTAGCTCGCGCAAGAGCAGGTGCGAAAGGTCCAGGGCCAGGGGCATGAAATTAGCGGTTTCGCTCGTGGCGTAGCCGAACATCATGCCCTGGTCACCGGCGCCCTGCTCCTCAGGGGCCTGCCGCACCACGCCCTGACTGATATCGGGCGATTGTTCGTGCAGGGCCGAGAGAATACCGCAGGAATCAGCCGCAAACATGTACTCGGAGCGGGTGTAGCCGATGCGCCGGATGACGTTGCGGGCCACAGTTTGCACGTCCACGTAGGCCGAGGACTTGATTTCGCCGGCCAGCACCACCAGGCCGGTGGTCACCAGGGTTTCGCAGGCCACCTTGGAGTTGGGGTCCTGGCGCAGAAACTCGTCGAGGATGGCATCGGAAATCTGGTCGGCAACTTTATCGGGATGGCCTTCCGACACGGATTCGGAAGTGAACAGGTAGGGCATGAAAAGCGCGTGAGGAGCGAAGAGAAGACAAAAGAACGCCCGCCAGGCCTAAACCGGCGGGCGGGCGCGGGGCAAAACTACGGAAAAGCAGGGTATCGACGGGTAAAAATGACTCAGAGCCACGAGGGCACGGGAGAAGGGCATCCGCGCGTGCAGCCAGAAGCCAGTCCCGCCGTCCGGTGGCCAGCCAGTAGCGCTACCCGGACATTCAGGTGGCCGGAGGACAGGTTGTTTTCTGATGAACCATGGCTTTTTTCGGCAAATATTTATTGATTATCAATAAATATTTGTTGCTTTGCAATGCATTTCAATTTCGTCTTTATTATGAAACGACCTTCCTGGCTGACCCGCAAAAACTGGCCGGCTTTCTCGCTGCGTCTGGCGCGCTTTTTCACGGCAGTGTACGTGTTTGCCTCGCTGGGCATCGGTTTCAACTTGCTCGCCCGCACCGCCGACACCGTGCAGGGCAGTGGGCAGGTCCGACTCAGTCTGTACTCGCGCACTCCCAACCTGCTGCCGGAGCTGGCCGACGCCCGGCAGGGCTGGGCAGATGGCTCCGCCGGCCGGCCCCACCGCGCCACGCGCGAGCCCAACACCGTTTGGCAAGCTCAGCCACAGGGCTTTGAGCTGGCGGCCAATCCGCTCACGCCGCTGTTGCGCTACGCAGAGCCCAGCGTCGGCAAGCGCCTGGCGCTGCTCTACCTCGGTGCGCTCGACGACAGCTTTTCCCTGGCCGAGCTGCTGTACTACGGCCTGGGCGGCTGGCTGCTGTGGCGCTTGCTGCGCGGCATCGACCCGGCGCAGCCCTTCACCCCCGAAACCGCCCGGTACCTGCGCTGGCTGAGTTTGCTGGTGGCGGGGCTGTTTCTGTGGGAACGGCTGGCGGGCCTGCTCGTGCGGGCGCTGGTGCCCGCCTTCCGCATGCCGGGCACGGCCGAGCCGCTAAGCCACTACGTGCAGCTGAACACGGCGGGCCTGCCGGGCATCATGGCGCTGTGGGCAGTAGTCATTATCACGCTGGTGTACAGCCGCGGCGTCGAGCTGAGCCGCGAAGCCGAACTCGTTATTTGATGCCCATCATCGTAAATCTCGACGTAGTGCTGGCCCGGCGCAAGATGTCGCTCAGCGCCCTGGCCGACAAAGTCAATATCACGCTGGCCAACCTCTCGGTGCTGAAAAGTGGCAAGGCCAAGGCCGTACGCTTCAGCACGCTGGCCGCCATCTGCCAGGCCCTGGACTGCCAGCCCGCCGACCTGCTAGAGCACCGCCCCGACCCGGCCGACCTGCGGCCAGCAGGGGAGGAGTAGGCTACGCCGCGCGCTTACCCCCTGCTGGCGCTGCCAGCGGCAGCGGCGGATGCAGCACATATGAAGGTCTGAGTGGTAATTTGCCCTGGTATTTAATGGCTTTAACAGCACGGGTAATGTGGAGCATTAGTAAAAGTAAAGCAGGGGCCCTGGCACTGCTAGCTGGTTTGGCCGCTGGCAGTGTGCATGGCCAGGCATTCGAGCCCGGCTACTTGGTGACGACTGCAGGCGACACGTTGCGCGGCGAGTTGGAAAACCGCTTCTGGCAGCAGGCCCCAATTGAGGTGGTCTTTCGCTCGGCGCCCGGCCAGCCGAGGCAGCTTTACCCGCGTGCCCGGCTGCGCGCGTTCAAACTAGCCGGCGGCCGCCTTTTTCGCCACGAGGTTCTGCCCGTCGACCGCGCCGCGCGCACCCAGATAGGCTCTTTGCCCCAGCGCCTGATTATCAATCAGCAGCCCGATACGCTGCTGGCTGAGGTACTCGTGGATGGGCCGGTGCCACTGTTGCGCGCCAACTTGGAGAACATCAACCACTACTACGTGCAGCGCCCCGGCCGGCCGTTTCTCGAAATGGCAGAGCGGCGCTACCTAGCCATGCGCGACGGCCGGGAGCAGGTGCTGGACGGCAACAACTACCGGGAGCAACTAAAGCTGTATTTTGCTGATTGTCCGTCCGCCGTGGCCGTCGCCACGTCGGCCCGCTTCTCTGCCCGCGACCTAGCCGGCGTAGTGCAAACCTTTAGCGCCAACTGCACCGACAGCCGGCAGCCGGGCCTCGACCTGACGGCCCAATCCTGGCCCCAGGGGCAGGTGCTGCTGAACTGGGGCGTGCTGGCCGGCGGCCGCTACAATCGCGTGCAGCTACGTCAAGACGGACCAGTAGGCGAGGAAGCCCCCCTGCTGGACGGGTTGGGTCTCGATGGCCGGCTGCATCCGGTGGGAGGGCTTTACCTGGACGTGCTGCTGCCCGGTCGCCACTGGCTAGCACACACCGAGGTGGCGCTGAGCACGTTTGGCCGGCGCGGCGTTTTCGAGCGGCCTGGCGCCGACGGGCTGTCCTACCGCTATGCCTGGCACGGCACCCACCTGAATGTGCGGGTGGGCGGCCGCTACGTGCTGGCTCAACGGCCTCAGCGTAGTTGGTTTGCAGGCGCTGGCGCCGACTTCGACATTACGACCAGCTCTGAGTCGGGCGCCAGCTACGGCGGCGGTAGCAGCCGCCTGACCTCCCGCAACGTGCGGGTGCCAACCCGTTCGGCATTCATTGGCTCGCCGCCACTCAATATGGGCCTGTATCTGGAAGCTGGCTTGCGTCAGGGCCGGGCCACCCTCAGTGCCGACGCGGCGCTGATGGGCGACGCAGGCTTCCGGGACCCGTTGCTGGTGCAAGCCGCCGTGCGCTTGCCGGGCAACACCACCGGCGAAACCAATATATACAACGGCTACACCTACCGCCGAACCCAGCTGACTGGCCGCGTTGTGCTGGCCTGGCAGCTTAACCGCCGCACGAAGTAAGGTTCGCAATTTGCGGGCTTGTGATTTCGCTCCTTAGGCGGCTGGGTTGGTGGCCTTCTCGCACACCAGCACCAGCAGTCGCCCGCGCAGGTCAGTTGTGGCGAACAGGTATGTGTCGCCGCCCTCCCGGATGCCGGTGCGCTGCCGCACCTCGGCCACCGAGTCAGGAAAGTTGCGGGTCGTGATGTGGGCACGGGCTTCGGGCCCGAGGTGGGCGCGCAAAGCCGGCCCGTCATATTTCTCCACGGCCCGCACCCGGAAGATGCGGCCCGGAAAATCCGGGCGCAGGGCATCGCCAGTGTAGAGGTGGCTGTGCTGGTGCAGCTTAAACAACTCAAAGGCTGTGCCCACGCTCTTGAAGCCGCCGGCTTTGAGCACGGCCGCGTTGGGCTCGTAGAGGTACTGCCTCGGCTCGGCATAGCGGGGAACGGCGCGGCCTTCGCGGGCGCGGTTAAGGCGGAATTCCTGGGGCTCGCCGTGGCGGCGCAGGTTCACGGTGCGGCGCTCGGGGTCCACGGCGGGCTCGGCGCCCAGCTCGTAGAGCACTTCCTTCACTTCATTGTCCACGGCCACGACCCAGAGCCGGCGCACGTGGCCCAGCTCCTGAATGGCCAGCTCAATATCGAGCATGGGTGAGGTTTTGAGCAGAATGCACGGTGCCTTGCGCAGCAGTAGCGGCAGCAGGCGCGGCACGTTGGGCTCGCAGTCCTGCAGCCGAAACAGCTTGCGGTCGGCCCCGTCGCGCCGGGCCGGGTCCAGGTAAAGCCAGCTGTAGGAATTGTCGGGCATCTCCCGCAAAAAGGCAGCGGCCTCGGCCGCGTGCACCGCCACGTTAGCGATGCCCAGCTGGGCCAAATTGTAGCGCACTACGCCAGCCAGTTGGGCATCGCGCTCCACATAAGCTACGTCTTGTACCCGGGCCGCGAAGTGCGCCGCGTCGGCCCCGAAGCCACCGGTCAGGTCGGCCAGCCGGGTGGCGCCGGCTACCAATTCGGCTTTGAAGGCGGCTGTGCGCGCCGACGAGGCCTGCTCCACGGAAAGGGCAGGAGGGAAGATGAGGTCGGCGTTGTCGGCCCACTCCGGCAGCTTGACGCGGGCCTTCTGCCGGGCCTGAATCTGGCGCACCAGCTCGGGCACAGGCAGGCCGGGGTGGCGGCGGGCCTGCAAGGCCAGGTGGGCCGGGTCGTCGTGCAGGTGGGTAGCCACGTAGCGCCGGGCAGCCTCGGGCAAGGGAAATTCCATCCAGTAAAGATTACAAGCCAGCCGGGCCGGCCCTTAACGCAGGCTCCAGCGCAAGGCCAACAACGCCTGGCCCCGCGCCGTGCCCTGCAGGCCTATATTCGTGGGGCGCAGCCGCAGCCAGCCTTTGCGGTGCTGGCTGCCGTCGACTTCAGCATTGTAGGCCTCCACCGCGCGCTGCAGGTGGTTATTGGTATTCCGCGAAATAAAGATGTTGGCCAGCAGGCTGGCGGCGGCCACCCCCACGGCCACCTGCTGGGTGGAGTTGAAGTACTGCCGCTCGTCGCGGGCCAGCACCTGCTGGCCGTACACGCCCACGGCGCTTACAAACACGAGCCGCTCCAGCAGGTACAGGCTTTTATGCCGCCGGTAGTCGGCCAGAAATTACAGCGCCTCGGTGGTCGCGCCGGGCGGCAGAAAGAAGAAATTGCTCTGGGAGCCATTCTTGCCCCGCTGCAAATCC
The DNA here is from genome assembly GCA_964249885.1 of uncultured Hymenobacter sp. Taxonomy (GTDB): domain Bacteria; phylum Bacteroidota; class Bacteroidia; order Cytophagales; family Hymenobacteraceae; genus Hymenobacter. The sequence goes on from CAXUEM010000104.1 coordinate 8,945, forward strand.
TCGGGCTGCAGCCGGATGGTAACGGGAGCATCGTCAGCGTCTTTTTGCTGCGCCAGCGCGCAGCTGCTGCCGGCCAGCAGCCCCAGGAGAAGAATACCCCGGCTCAGAGGGCGAAATACGGAGCGCGCGAAAAGTGCCATAAGCGAAAAGTTAAGGCAAATATAAAGCGCGAACCCCCCTGCTGGCCGGCTCCGATTGGGCCGTGGCTAGGCCGGCGGCCAACCCCGGGCCCCAGGCCTGCG
>CAXUEM010000105.1:0-3173 GCA_964249885.1 uncultured Hymenobacter sp.
AAGGTGGCGCCGTGGCCGGCCCGGTGCACATCGACGGCTTCGGGCGCCAGGGCGGTCTGGGCCTCCAGGCGCAGGCGGGCCATGCCGTAGATGTGGGCGCGCAGGTCGGGGGGCAGCAGGGTCAGGCGGCCGTCGGTCACCTGGTCGTAGAAATCAACCAGCGTGGCCTGCAACAGGGCGTGGGCCACCGGCGCCGCGAGCCCGTGCTGGCGCTGGGCCCAGCGCGCAAACAGCCGGCGGCTGCGCTGGTAGAAGTCAATCAGAAACTTCTGGTTGCCCACCCGCAGCTGGGTCAGGGTTTCGGCAAGCATGATTCAATGAGCAAGTAGGAATGAGCAATGAATAATTGCCCGGGCGCCGGGGCAAGGCGCTCTGTGCATCGAAAGGTAAGAACGGACCGGTGATTCCAACGCAAGTCTTCCGCCCTTACCGCTCGGCCGCTGCCATTCCAACCAGAAGCCGGCGCCAATCTGCCCGTTGCCCATTGCGCATAATTAATTACTCAGGGAGCAAAGCGTTAGCTTTGCAGTATGCAAACCACCGCCCCCGCCCAGCTTCGCGATACCGCCGTTTTTGACCTTATTCAGCAGGAAAAGCAGCGCCAGACCCACGGCCTGGAGCTGATTGCCTCCGAAAACTACGTCTCCCAGCAGGTGATGGCCGCCCAGGGCTCGGTGCTGACCAACAAGTACGCCGAGGGCCTGCCCGGCAAGCGCTACTACGGCGGCTGCGAGGTTGTCGACCAGGTCGAGCAGCTGGCCATCGACCGGGTGAAGGAGCTGTTTGGCGTGGAGTGGGCCAACGTGCAGCCCCACTCCGGGGCCCAGGCCAACGCCGCCGTCATGCTAGCCTGCCTGAGCCCCGGCGACAAAATTCTGGGCTTCGACCTCAGCCACGGCGGCCACCTCACGCACGGCTCGCCCGTCAACTTCTCGGGCAAGCTCTACCAGCCCAGCTTCTACGGCGTGGAGCCCGAAACCGGCCTCATCGACTGGGACAAGGTAAAGGAAGCCGCCCGCCGCGAGCGGCCCAAGATGATAATCTGCGGCGCCTCGGCCTACTCGCGCGACTGGAATTATAAGGCCCTGCGCGAAGCCGCCGATGAGGTGGGCGCCCTGCTGCTGGCCGACATCTCGCACCCCAGCGGCCTCATCGCCAAGGGCGTGCTGAACTCGCCGTTTCAGCACTGCCACATCGTGACGACGACGACCCACAAAACCCTACGCGGCCCCCGCGGCGGCCTCATCATGCTGGGCCAGGACTTTGCCAACCCCTTCGGGCTGAAAACGCCGAAAGGCGAAATTCGGCCCATGTCGGCCCTGCTCGATTCGGGCGTGTTCCCCGGCACCCAGGGCGGGCCGCTCGAGCACGTTATTGCCGCCAAGGCCATTGCCTTCGGCGAGGCACTGAGCGACGACTACCTGATTTACATCAAGCAGGTGCAGCGCAACGCCCAGGCCCTGGCCAAGGCCTTCACGGGCCTGGGCTACGACCTGATTTCGGGCGGCACCGACAACCACCTGATGCTGATTGACTTGCGCAGCAAAGGCCTGACCGGCAAGCTGGCCGAAAACACGCTGGTAAAGGCCGACATCACCATCAACAAGAACATGGTGCCCTTCGACGACAAGTCGCCCTTCGTCACCTCGGGCATTCGCATCGGCTCGGCGGCCGTCACAACGCGCGGCCTGGACGAGGCTGACATGGGCCGCATCGTGGAGCTCATTGACGAGGCCCTGACCCACCACGCCGACGACACCCGCCTGGGCCTCGTACGCCGGCAGGTCAACCAGTGGCTCGAAGGCTACCCGCTGTTCAGCGGCGAGTAGGCGCCGAGGAGCCTGGCCGGCCAGCCGGGGGTGCGGGCGGGCCCAAACTCCGGTTCGGCGGTTTTCTCGTATAGGTTGCGCCCGGCCTTTTCAGCCGGGGCTTCCGGCCCGGGGCGAAGCGGCTGGCTGGTTTCGGCCGGTTGGTGCCCCCCTGCTGGCCGGCTCACTTAGTCTTTTCTGCTTTGAATCCCCAAACTTCCCCCGCCGCCGAGGCGGAAATGTCGTTTATCGACCACCTGGAGGCCCTGCGCTGGCACATCATCCGGGCGGCCATCGCCGTGGTGGTGTTCACGACGGCCGCGTTTTTCGCCAAGGATTTTCTGTTCGGCCAGGTTATTCTGGGGCCCTCACGGCCCGACTTCTGGACCTACCGCGCCTTCTGCCGCTTCGGCGCCTGGATAGGGGCGCCCGGCATGTGCATCGACAAAGTCGATTTCGTGATTCAGAACCGCGAGATGAGCGGGCAGCTGAGCATGCACATCAGCACCTCGTTCATGGCGGGGCTGGTGCTCACGTTTCCGTATCTTTTCTGGGAGCTGTGGCGCTTCGTCAAGCCGGGCCTGTACCCGCACGAGCGGGCCAACTCGCGCGGGGCGGTGTTTTTCGTGTCGGTGCTCTTCATCACGGGTCTGCTCTTCGGCTACTACATCGCCGCGCCGCTCAGCATTCAGTTTCTGGCCGGCTACCAGCTGCACGCCAGCATCGAAAACCAGATTGACATGCAGAGCTACATCAGCACGCTCACCACCATGAGCATGTCGTGCGCGTTCGTGTTCGAGCTGCCGATGATAGTGTTTTTCCTGGCCAAAGCCGGCCTGGTGACGCCCGAAATCATGCGCCTCTACCGCCGCCACGCCACGGTGGTTATTCTCATTGTGGCGGCCGTCATCACCCCGCCCGACATTACGGCCCAGATTATCGTCACCATTCCCGTCTTGCTGCTCTACGAGCTGAGCATCAACATTGCCAGCTTCGTGCAGCGCCAAAGCACGGCGCGGCTCAACGCTGAATTAAAAATTAAAAATGAAGAATTAAAGATGTGACGTCTGTCTCTCAGCCTTTTCTAATGACTCGTTTTTAATTTTTTAATTCATAATTTTTAACTCAAGATATGACTCTTGCCCTGGGCTCCGACCACGCCGGCTTTGACCTCAAGCAGGCTCTGCTCCGCCACCTGCAGGCCGCCGGCCACGAGGTGCGCGACTTCGGCACTTACTCGGCCGATTCGGTAGATTATCCCGACTTCGCCCACCCCGTAGCCGCGGCCGTGACGGCCGGCGAGGCGCCGCGGGCCCTGCTGGTCTGCGGCTCGGCCAACGGCGTGTGCATCACGGCCAACAAGCA
>CAXUEM010000105.1:3183-4366 GCA_964249885.1 uncultured Hymenobacter sp.
CAGGGTGCGCGCTGCCATTGCCTGGCTGCCCGAGCTGGCCGCCCTGGCCCGGCAGCACAACGACGCCAACATCCTCTGCCTGCCCGCCCGCTACCTCACCGAAGCCCAGGGCCTGGAAATCGTGGATACCTTCCTGCGCACCGACTTTGAGGGCGGCCGCCACCAGAACCGGGTCAGCAAGATTGACTCCTAGAGGTCAGCAGCTGGTTGTTGGGCATTGGTTGACAAGCTGCTTCCGACCTGCCGGCTAACCGCTGCCAGCCACCAGTTCCTCTAGAGCTTGGCCCGCCATACGCTGGGCGTGGCGGTGGGCTCATAGCGGCCGAAAGCGGCCGGCAGCAGCGTGCGCAGCCGGGGTAGCAGCTGCTGCTGGTCGACTACATAAGCCGGCGGGTCGGCCGTTACTTTTCGGGCTACGCGCACCAGGGCGGCGTACTCGTTCAGGTGCCCAAAATCAGCCTGGGCCAGGTTCCAGTCCAGGTAGGGCGAGGCGAGCTGATTGGTGAGGTAGGGCCGGCGGTCGGGTCCCAGCACCAGCACCCGCTGCCCGCGCAGGCCGGCCAGCCGGGGGTCGGGGCGCAGGCCGAAGCGGCTTTCGGCGGGCAGGCGCACGCCAGCTTCCAGCCCCGGCACCACGGCCCGGTAGCGCAGGCCCGCCACCACGGCTATGGTGAGCAGCAGAACCAGTTCGGGCCACCACGCGGGCCGGGCGCGCTGCCACAAAAACAGGCTGAAATAAGCCAGCGGCGGCAGCAGCAGTGCCAGCGTGCCCGGCGCCACTCCGCGGCCGGCCAGGCCCACGGCCAGCGCCACCAGCAGCCACACCAGCATCAGCTGCCGGAACTTGGCCTGTGCCACCAGCCCCAGCGAGGTGGCTGCCGTGCGCAGCAAGCCCAGGGCCAGTAGCACCGCGGCCACCGCCAGCAGGGGGTACTGCACGCCGGCCGGCAAGCCGTCGAGGCCGGCGTTGCGCCCGCTGAAGGTGGGCTCTAAATGAAACTGCGCAAAGCCCGGCAAAGCGCCCGCATACATCAAAAACGTGGCGACCAGCGCGTACGGAAACAGCAGGCCGCACAACAGCAGCAGGCTGCTGCGAAACGAGTTGGCCGCGAAAATGACCACTGCAAACAGCCCCAGCAGGCCAAACAGGGCCAGCGGCAGGTAGCACAGCGCGGCCACGCCC
>CAXUEM010000105.1:4376-5039 GCA_964249885.1 uncultured Hymenobacter sp.
ATCAGGAAGCCGGCCCGAAACAGCCGGCGGTTGTCGTAGCCCTCGCGCGAGGTGGGCAGCAGCGCGCTCAAGGCAAATACCACGAACGTGTGCCCCAGCAGCAGGGGCGAGAGCGTGTCGAGGTCGGTGCTGAGCGAGCCCAGCAGCAGGTAGGTCAGCGCCCCCACGTAGCCGCGCTCGGGGTGGGCCCCCACCCGGTTGAACACCGTTTGCAGGCGCAGGGCCTGGGCCAGCAGCAGCCCCAGCGCCACCAGCTGATAGAGCAGCAGGGGGCGGGGCAGCAGAGCTTCGAGCAGGGCCGCGGTGGCCGCCGTGAGCGGCGCGGTGCCGTCGTAAAGGTCGCGGTAGAGCAGGGCGCCGCCGTGCAGCCGCTCGCCCAGCAGCAGCAGGCGCAGCTCGCCGGGCGTGGGCGCGTGGCTCAGGCCGAACTGCGGCAGGCGCAGGGCCAGCAGCAGCAGCAGCAACGCCAGCAGGCGCGTGGGCAGCAGATTTTTGAAAAAGCGCAGCAACAGAATGAGAGTAGGGGAGGAGCTTGCGCCGGCCGGAATTTCAAGCCAGCAGCCCGTAAAGATGCGGCCCGTAGCCGACTGCGGCGCCAGCAGGGGCGGGGGCCCCCCCCGGCCGGGGGGCGGGGGGGCGGGCGGAGCGCGCCGGGGGGGCGGG
>CAXUEM010000105.1:5049-9083 GCA_964249885.1 uncultured Hymenobacter sp.
GGGAAGCGCGCCCAGTTGCCGTTCGCGTCGCCCTGCTGCAGCAGGCTGGCCGCCGGAAGAAGCTCGCCGGGAGGACGTACCCTGGCCCGGCCGTACCTTTGCCCGCTCTATGGAAAGCAAACGACAGCAAAAGATGGCCAGCCTGCTGCAGCAGGAGTTGGCCCAGGTGCTCCAGCGCGACCTGCCGCACCTTTTCAGCACGGGGCTGGCGCCGGGCATCAGCGAGGTGCGCATCAGCCCCGATTTGGGCGTGGCCCGCGTGTACCTGAGCCTGCTGCTGGCCCAGGATGCCGAGGCCCGGCTGGCCGAGGTGCAGGACAATATGAAGCTCATCCGCGGGGCGCTGGGCCGGCGCATCGGCCGGCAGGTGCGCGTGGTGCCCGAGCTGCACTTCTTCCACGACAACTCCGCCGCCTACGCCGCCCGCATCGACGAGGTGATGAGTGGCTTGCACATACCCCCTGCTGCCAACGACAACAAAGCCGACGGCGACGAAAACGGCGATGAAACCGGCCCGCCGCCCCGGCCCAAGCTTTTCAACTAAGTGATGAAGTGATGGGGAACGAGGTGATGAAGTTGGCAGGAGCCGCTCACAGCCTCGTTCTCCTCCTACCTCATTCCCTCATCACCCGAATGTATTACGACCCCATCAAAAAGACGCTGGGCGAGGTGTTCAACCGGACGCCCTGGCTGCGCCGCCTGTTTTACCACCTGCTCGATTTGCTTTTGCTGCGCACCTGGCACGTGCACCGCGAGCTGCGCGCCTGGGCCCAGGGCCGGCAGGACGAGCCCTTGAGCATCCTCGACGCCGGCGCGGGCTTCGGGCAGTACACCTACTGGCTCTCGGGCCTGAGCGCGCGGTGGCAGATTCTGGCCGTCGATGTGAAGGAGGAGCAGGTGACCGACTCAAACCGCTTTTTCCGGCAGCTGGGCCGCACCAACGTGCAGTTCGCGGTGCAGGATTTGGTGCTCTATCAGGAGCCCAATTCCTTTGATTTAGCGCTTTCGGTGGATGTGATGGAGCACATTCTGGAGGACGTGGAGGTGTTTCGCAACATCCACGCCTCGCTGCGCGACGGCGGCCTGCTGCTCATTTCCACGCCCTCGGACCAGGGCGGCTCCGACGTGCACACCGACTCGGAAACGAGCTTCATTGAGGAGCACGTGCGCGACGGCTACAACATCCACGAGATTCAGCAGAAGCTGCGCACGGCCGGTTTCGAGCGCATCGAAGCCCGCTACAGCTACGGCGAGCCGGGCCAGATTTCCTGGCGCCTGAGCATGAAATACCCCATTCTAATGTTGGGCAAGTCGCGGCTGTTTTTCCTGCTGCTGCCCTTCTACTACCTCGTCACGTTCCCGTTCTGTTTGCTGCTGAACTGGCTCGACGCGCGCACGGTGCACGACTCCGGCACGGGCCTGATTGTGAAGGCCTGGAAGTAGGGCCGGCTTTTTGCGGGCCGGCCCCGTATCTTGGCTCTGGATTCCGGTGGAACGTCCAAAAAACCTGACCATGACCGACAGTTCTGATTTCGCGCGCCTGGCTGAGTTGCTCATCAGCCGGCAGGACCAGCAGCAGCAGCAACTCGACCGCCTGACAGTCCTGGAAGAGCGTCAGGCGGAAGTTAATCAGCGCCTCGACGCGGGCCTGCAGGAGGCGCGGCAAACCAACCGCCGCCTGGAATCCAGTCTGGCCAAAACCGACGAGGTACTGGCGACCTTCGGGCAGGTTCAGCTGAGAATGCTGGAAGAGCTGGAGAAGCTCACCGGCTTTGCCCGTCGCCAGGAGAAATTTAACGAGCGGCAGGAGAAGCTGAACGCTCAGATGCTGAAGTTCATGGAGCGGCAGGACCAGTTCAATATCATCTTCCTAGACGAAATCCGGGAGATGCGTAAGGATTTGCGCGCCCTGTCGGAGGTGGTGATGACCCAGCACGAGGGGCGCCTCAAGCGGCTGGAAGACTTTATGGACGGGCTCCGCAACGCCGCCTGATGCCCTCGCCTCTACCTAAAGTCAGCCGGCCTAATCGGCCTTAACCTCCCCGGTGAACGTCCCTCTGCTCATTGCCCGGCGCTACTTCCGCTCGAAGAAAAAGCGCAACATCATCACCATCATTTCCAACATTTCGATGATTGGCGTGGCGGTGGGCACGATGGCGCTCATCATTGTGCTCTCGGTCTTCAACGGGCTCGAGGACCTCGTGCGCACGCTCTACAGCAAGTCGGACCCCAACCTGGTCATTTCCGCCGTCAAGGGCAAGGCCTTTCCGGTCGACTCGGCCTTCACGGCGCGGCTGCAAAACACGCCCGGCGTGGCCCTGGTCACGGAGGTGATTGAGGACAACGCCCTGCTGCAGTACCACGACCGCCAGATGGTAGTGAAAATGCGCGGCCTGTCGGAAAACTACTTCGGGCAGAGCCCCATTGACTCGGCCATCCGCGAGGGCGACCACCGCCTGCGCCGCGGCGAGCGCGAGTACGCCGTGGTCGGCATCGGGGTGCAGCACGAGCTGGGCATCACGCTCGACAACCGCCTCTCGCCGCTGCGCCTGCTGTACCCGCGCAACACGGCGGGCCGCAAAACCCTGTCCATCGACCCCACCAAGGCCTTTAACGAGCAGGACATCGTGGCCGGCGGCGTGTTTCTGATTGAGCAGAGCATGGACGACGCCTACATCTTCGTGCCGCTGAGCTTTGCCCAGCGCCTGCTCGGCTACGGCGCCAAGCGCACCGCCCTCTACGTGCGGGTGGGCGAGAGCTTTGAGACCGAGCAAGTCAAGCTGCAGCTGCGCGAGCAACTGGGCCCGGCCTTTTCGGTGCTGGACTCCGACGAGCAGCACGTGAGCCTGCTCAAGGCCATTAAGATTGAGAAGCTGTTCGTGTTTATCACCTTCGCCTTCATCTTGCTCATCGCCTCGCTCAACATCTTTTTCTCGCTCTCGATGCTGGTCATCGACAAGAAAAAGGACATTGCCATTCTGCTCTCGATGGGCGCGACGGAGCAAACCATCCGCCGTTCCTTCCTGCTGGTGGGCGCCATCGTGGCCTTGGTGGGGGCGGCGTTCGGGCTGGTGTCGGGCGTCACGATTTGCTGGATTCAGCAAACGTTCCACGTCGTGAGCATGGGCATGGCCACGAGCGTGGTGGACTCTTATCCGGTGAAGATGCAGGCCACCGACATCATTTATACCTGCCTGGCCATCATCGTTATTACGCTGGCCGTGTCCATCCGGCCCGCCATCAACGCCGGCCGCACCGAGCTGCGGGATAATATCTGAGCCAGCAGGGGGTCGGCCGCCCGGCGGCGCGGCCGCCCCCCTGCTGGCGCGGCCGAACACCGCCGCCATCGGACCGCCGGGCGTCCGCGCGCCAACTTTTCTCAACCTGAACCAAACCAACATTCGCGGCCTGCGTCCTAACTTGCGCCATTACGTGGGCCCGCATGAAAGTTTCAACTACCGAGTCGTTTCAGATTGTTTACTCCCTGTTCGCCCACGAGTACCTGGGCCATTTGTTTGCGGCGTTCGTGGTACAGCGCGGCCCGCGGGGGCAGCTCACGCTGCTGCACCAGACCGTGTCGGGCAAGAACGCGCCGGAGTTTGCGGCCGGGCTCGATGCCACCGATTATGAGCTGATTGAGCTGACCGACCAGCTCCAGCAGGATGCGCTGGTCAAGGAGTTCTGGACCCGCAAAATCAGCACGGCCGAGTTTTTCCTGAAGACCTACAACCCCGACAAGGGCGACAAGCCCATGCAGGAGGCCATTGCCCGGGCCGTGCAGGAGCGCATGGGCCGGGTGCTGGCGCGCCTCGCGGGCAAGCGCGTCTTCATCATGGGCCGCGATGGCGAGCCAACCTGGAAGGAAATCAGTTTGGCCGAGAAGCCGGCCTCGGTCTTGTTTCACTTCCGGCGCAACGAGGAAGGCACGCACTATTTCCCCACCATCCAGTACCAGAACCAGCGGCTGGACTTCCAGAACAAGGGCGCGGTGCTGGTCTGCCAGCAGCCGGCCTCGCTGCTGGTAAATGATGTGC
>CAXUEM010000106.1:0-8498 GCA_964249885.1 uncultured Hymenobacter sp.
GCCGGGGCGCTGCTATGGCTGCCGATGGCCGAGCCGGCCAGCCGGCCGTGTGGGCCCTGCTGCTCGGGCGTGGGCTCGTGGCCCTGCATGCTGGCCGCACCGGTTTCGACGTGCGGCACCGTGTCGCGGAACTGGTGCCGGCTGCCCCCTGCTGGCGAGGGCAAAACCGGCTCTTCGCGCTCAATGCTGGGCGTGGGGTGCAGCTCCTCGACGCCGCTGGCTACGGGCAGCGGGTCGGGCCCGTCGGCAGGCGGCGGGGCGGCAGTTAGGGCAGACGAGGCCGTTGAAGCATTGCGGCTCGTCGAAACCGAGGGCCCAGCAGGGGGTGAAGTAGCACCAACCGAAGCGACACCCCCTGCTGGCAATGCCGAAGCACCCGGCGCGACTGAGGTAAGCGGGCCAGCAGGAGGAGTAATGCTGCCGTCGCTATTCAGGCCGTCAGTTTTTTTTTTAGCCTCGCCGTTATCTAACGATGACCTTTGGTTGAGCGAGGCGTCGGGGGCGGCGGGGCTGAGGTCGCGCACGAACTCCACGGCGCTGGTCAGGTAGGCCAGCTTCATGAGCATGAGCTCGGTGTGCAGGCGCTGGTTTTTGGCCTGCTTGAAGCCTTGGTCGCACTGACTGACGAGGTTCAGGGCCGAGAGCAGGAAGCTGAGCGGCGCGGCCTGGGCCTGCTGCACGTAGCGCTGGCGCAGGCCCTCCGATACTTCCAGCAGCTGCACCGTCACGGGGTCTTTGCAGACCAGCAGCCCGCGCAGGTGCTCGGCCGTGCCCACCACGAAATTGTGGAGGTCGAAGCCGTTCTGCACCACCTCATCGAGCAAAAGCAGGGCGCCCGATAGGTTCTGCGAAACCAACGCTTCGACCAACCGGAAGTAGTAGTCGTAATCCAGCAGGTGCAGGTTCTGCACCACTTCTTTGTAAGTCAGATTGTTGCCGCCGAACGTGACCATCTGGTCGAACATGCTCAGGGCATCGCGCAGGCCGCCGTCGGCCTTCTGGGCCAGCAGGTGCAGGGCGTCGTCCTCGGCCGTGACGTGCTCCTGCCCGGCCACGTAGCGCAGGTGCTCCCGAATGTCCTCGACCCGAATCCGGTTGAAGTCGAATACCTGACAGCGCGAGAGGATGGTCGGGATAATCTTGTGCCGTTCGGTAGTGGCGAGGATGAAGATGGCGTAGCTCGGCGGCTCCTCCAGCGTTTTCAAAAACGCATTAAAGGCCGCGTTCGAGAGCATGTGCACCTCGTCGATGATGTAAATCTTGTAGCGGCTGCCGGCCTGCGGGGCGTAGCGCACCTGCTCCACGAGCGAGCGAATGTCCTCGACTGAGTTATTCGAGGCTGCGTCCAGCTCGTGCACGTTAAAGGAGGCGTTTTCCTGAAACGCCCGGCACGAGGCGCACTCGCCGCAGGCCTCGGTGTCGGGCCGCAGGTTGGTGCAGTTGATGGTTTTGGCCAGGATGCGGGCGCAAGTGGTTTTGCCCACGCCGCGGGGCCCGCAGAACAGAAACGCCTGGGCCAGGTGCTGGCTTTGCACCGCGTTTTGCAGCGTGGTCGTGACGTGCTGCTGCCCCACCACGCTGCGAAACGTGGCGGGCCGGTACTTGCGGGCCGAAACAACGAAATTCTCCATAATTCTAGAAACAAAGATACCCGGCGTGCCGCCCGGCACTGCGCCAGCCGGAAACATTTTTGCCCGCGCCGCCGTTCTTGCTGCCCACCGCGTACCTTCGCGGTGCGCCGGGGATGAAACTTCGGCAACTCGTTCTTTCTAAATTGGGGCTGACCGGAATTGACAGCTTGTGCAGGTCGCGGGTAAGCGTGCCGGGAGTTGGTAGAATCTCCCGCTAAAAAATCTTCCAAATAACAACCGGCGAGTATTCCTACGCCATGGCTGCCTAGTTTAGAACTAAGTAATGCCATCGTTCCGCCTGGGTAAGCTTTTACACCTGGGAGTTCGGAGCGTCGTAAGTAAAAGATAGGACGGCAGGAGGAGTGACTGCCGCCCGAAACCCAACTGCTTCTAAGGCAAGCTCAAGGGCCTGATGTGCGCCTGAGGTTGCTCGAAAATCCAAGCATAGATACGCACGTAGAAAGCACGACGGCTTCCTTGTCTGGACCAGGGTTCGAATCCCTGCAGCTCCACTGAAAAACCCTGTTTCCAGCCTGGAAGCAGGGTTTTTGTGTTTAAGAAATCCTCACCGCAGAGCCGTTTTAGTTCTTAATTAACTCAAATTAGGTATAGGCTGCGCGGCCACTCTGCTGCCGCACCTGAGTAGAGGCCCCCGGGCAGGTGCCGGCAGCCGGGTCAGGGTCGGGCAGTCGCGCCGCGCGCAAGTCAAGTCGTGCAAGTCGAGCAGGGTGTAGCGGCAACCAAGCCCTGGCACAGAACAAAGGCTGGGTCGGCTCCTACGCGGCCGCCCCGCCCGCGGCCCGGTAAAAAAGTCGACAAGATTATGTGAGAAGACCCGCTCATTCTTAGCTGCTTGGTGCATCCACCGTTGGGCTGATGGTAAAAAAAGCGGCTGGCAAGTAACCCTATTCTCAATGACTTGCGTATGAGAGGTAGCAGGAAAAGCCAATAAGGCCTTTCTATTTTCTTATTATTCTAATTCCAATTACCATGAAAACCACCAAAATCATCATCGCCGCTCTGCTGAGCCTGGGTCTGGGTACTGCTTCTTTCGCTCAGACCGGCACGACGGGCACGGGCACCGGTACTACCGGCACCGGTACTGGCATGACGGGCGGCACCAATGGCACCGGCACTACCTCGGGCGGCGCCACGGGCACCGGCACCAATGGTACCATGCAGAATGGTACGGGTACCGGCACCGGCACGATGCAGAACGGCACCGGCACCACTACCGGCAGCGGCACGATGTCGAACGGCAATGGCAGCATGAACCGCCGCAACAATGGCACGATGAGCACCGACGGCAGCACGACCGGCTCCTCGTCGGGCAGCATGGGCGACGCCCGTCGCTCGCGCCGCGGCACCATGATGAACAACAGCGACGGTACCAAATCCAAAGCCACCAAGCGCAACAACAAATCGAAGATGAAGTCTTCGACCATGTAAGAGTAATTGGTAGTCGTTTTGCGACTTCCGCACGTATCAAGGGCTGGCTTCTTTCGGAAGCCAGCCCTTGCTTTTTCCCGGAGCTTGCTCCGTGGTGCTGCTTGTCTGCTACTTCCTTCGTTTTATATTTTTCATATCCTATGAATACCAACCTTGCTTTGCTGGCTGCTGCCCTGCTGCTGGCGCCCGCGGCCGTGCTGGCCCAAACCGTGCCCTTCGACCCCAGTCAGCCCGTGCGGGGCGGCAGCCAAAGTCAGACAACCGTGGCCCCGCTCAATCCGGCCCTGAACCAGAGCACCATTCAGGGGCCGCCGGAAGTGCAGCGCACCCCAACCAACCGCGACGCGCAGCCCGGCCGCCTGCCCGCCGACCAGGGTACGCTGGCCCCGGCACCCACTCCCGAGCAAAGCCCCAGCGCCCGCCCCGATGTGCGCGAGCAGCCGCTGCAACCCACGCGCCGGCGGCGTCAGTCCACCGATGTGGTGCCGGGGCGGCAATCCAATTCGGGCAGCAGCACCGTGGCGCCCACGAGCCCACTGCGGCCCTAGCCAACCAGCAGCTGAAAGTAAACCCAACTAAAAAGTCCCTCGTCTGGCCAGACGAGGGCCTTTTTAGTTGGGTTTAACGGCAGCCCGGGGCCGGCCGCTACTTCTTTTTGGCGGCTTTAGCGGCCGCCGCGACGGCCATGTCGCCGCCGGCCCGGCGCAGCGTGTCGGCCAGTTTGATGAGGTCGGCTTTGAGCTCGGCGGGTGCTTTGGCGCTGGCCTGGCTGGTCTGGTCGCCGAGCATGCTCAGGCAGCGGCCGATGGCCGTGCCGTCGAGTCGCTCGCTGGTGAGCAGCGACTGCAGGTTGCCAAACTCGCGGGCAATGTGCTGCAGGTCCACGTCGCCGCTCTGCCAGAATTGCTGCTGCCAGACCTCGGTGTTGTCCATGGCCGCGCTGAGCGGGATGCCGGTGATGCCGTTTTGCAGGGCGTGAAGCGTGGCGTTGAGATGGTCGTGGGTGATGGCAGCGGACATTTTGGGGAATTAGGAATTAGAAATTAAGAACGAAGAATAGGGCGGGCGGCCGCTAATGCCTACTCCTTAACGCTGGCAATCTTGACCGTCTTGGTTTTGCGGGCAGAGGTCGGTTTCGGGGCAGAAGCCGTAGCGGCCGGGGCATCTGAGTCGGGCGCGGCGGCGCCGGCAACGGCTGGTTGCGCAGCTTTCTTTTTGGTTGGCTTGCTCACACCCCCTGCTGGCGCGGCTGAATCGTCATTGGGAGCTTTAGGGGCGCGGGTTTTTTTGACCGGCGCGTTGGGGTCAGGCGGCAGCGTGAGCGGCGGCACGGGCCGGTCGGGCGCGGGCGGACTCATGCCCAGTTCCCGCAGGATGTTGACGGCGCGCAGGGCGCTGACTTCCTTGTCTTTGATTTCCAGCATCATGTCCACATCCAGCCCCTGCAGCGTGTCGAGGAAGCCGCGGAACAGCTCCTCGACGATGGAGTCGGTGTGCTTGCCGTGGCGCTCGCCGGGCGCCTGGGAGCTGTAATCCATCATCATCACGCCGTCGCGCTGCTGGTCCCAGGTCTGGGCGGCTAGGTGCAGGGCGTCGGTCATGGTTTCGCCGTGGTTGAGGCACTCGTGGTGAAAATTGTCGAACAGAATGGGCACGCCGGTCAGCTCGTGCAGGTGCAGGCAGTCTTGGAGGCTGAACAGCCGGTCATCATTCTCGACTACCACCCGCGCCTTCACCGCCTCGGGCAGCGTGGCGTGTACCTGCGCAAACCGGCTGATGGCCAGCTCCCGGTCGCCATACAGCCCGCCCACGTGAATCTGCAGCTTGGCCTGGCCGTCCATTTCCATCAAATCCAGCATCGAGCCCTGGTAGATGAGCTCATCGATGCTGCGGCGCACGATGTCGGGGTCGGGCGAGTTGAGCACCACGAACTGGTCGGGGTGCAGCGACACGCGCATGTTGTTGGCCCGGATAAAGTCGCCCAGGGCTTTGAACTCACTTTTGAAGTGCTGCTGCCAGGGATACTGATTTATTTCGTGCGAGCCAAACGGCACGATGCCCGAGCTGATGCGGAAGAACAGCAGGCCCTGGGCCGCGTTCCATTCCAGCAGGCGCCGCAGGCAAGCCAGGTTGGTGGCCACGGTGGGCACCAGGCGCTCTTCCGTGTAAGACGCCAGCCGAAACGTGGTGGACGAGCTGCAGTCCATGGCTTCGTTCACGCAGGGATACCCGATTCTCATGCCGGTGCTTACGGGCCGGGTAGGGCAGGGGTTGGAATTAACCCGGGATAAGCTGAACGGCAAACGCCCTCCTTTTTTAGGGCGGGGACATTTCGGTTGGCCTTACTCGTAGCCGCGGTTGTCCTTGAAGGCACGGTTGTATTTCTTCTGCGCCTGCCGGGCTTTTTCCTGGCGCTGCTGCTCCAGCACCTCGGCCATCTTGCGGCGCTCTTTGCCGGCGCGCGAAAACTGGTCGTAAACCAGGCTAATCGGGTTTTCCAGCGTGGGCACGGGCGGCTTGGGCGCGGCCGAATCCACTTCAAACAACGGCTTGGGCTTGGGCGGGCGTTTCACCTGGCTGACTTTGGGCACCGGCTTGCGCATGTTGCGCAGGGCCCGGTTGATGGCCGCGCGGTCGGGCCGGTCCTGGGTGACGCGCACCTCGCCGAGCTGAATGCTGTCGCGCTGCAACACCACCTGAATGATGAGCTGCGAGAGACTGGAGCCGCCCAGCGGCATGCGCTTGGTTTTGTAGCCCAGGGCCCGGAACTGCAGCGTGTCGGTGGGCCGCGCTTCCAGGTTGAACTCGCCCTCGGCGTTGGCGGCCACGCCGCGCCGGGTGCGCAGTACCTGCACCGTGGTGCCCGGCAGGGGCTGCCTGGTATCGGCCCCCGACACGGTGCCGCTCACCCGCACCGTGGGCGGGCCTTGCTGGGCCTGCGCCGACCCGCCAGCTAGCAACAGGGCCAGCAGGGGGAGCAGCGCGCGCAGCCGGCGCCAGCAGGGGATAAAGTGCGAAATCCGCAGGTGCATCATCAAACCGTTCAACACAAATAAGCCGCCAAAGTAACCAGCTAGAGAACCAAAAAAGCCCGCACCGTTGCAACGGTGCGGGCTTTACTGCGTGGTCGGCCGAATCATCCGGCCAGCCGGACTACTCTACCTTCATTTTCTCGCCGGTGTTCGACTTGGTTTTCATCGTGCCGTCGTCGCCGTCGATTTTGGCTTTGTTGCCCTGGGCGTCTTTGATTTTCACGTCGCCGTCGGCTTTTACCTTCACTTTTGAGTTGTCGCCGCTCATCGAGCCCGAACTGCTGCCCGACATCGACGAGCCGCTGGTGCTGCCGCTGCTCATCGAGCCGTCGGTGCTGCCACTCATGCTGCTGCCGTCGCTGCTCATCGAGCCATCCGACGACATGCTGCCGCTGCCCGACATCGAGGCGTCGTCCATATAGTTCGACTCGTCATACGTGGCGCGGTTCGACTGGTAAGTCGAATACTGGGTGGGGTCGGTGAAGATGCCCTTGAACTCGGTGTCGGTTTCGTCGCCGGCGCTGCGCATGGCGGCGCTCATGCCCACCGTGTCGGAGGCGTACTTGGTGCGCAGCTCGCCCATGCGGCGGGCGCGGTTCACGTACACAGTGCGGATTTTGGTTTTCGTGGCCTCGTCCGTGATTTTCATGTCCGCCACCATTTTGTCGGCGATGCGCTGGGCGCGGGCCTCCATCATTTCGGGCGTGTCCATGCTGGACGTGGTCGTGGTCGTCGTGGTGGTAGTAGCGCCGTCGGTCGTGGTCGTGTCGGCCGTTTTGTCGGACGAGCACGAAGCCAGGGAGAGGGCAGTTGCGCCAGCGAGGAGAATGAGGGTATTTTTCATGGTAAAAGAAGTTTGGAAACAACTGAAAATCAGTTGGGGCCGCTTTACGCAAAGCCCACGGCCGAGGTTGTCGCGCCTGAAGTCTGAATAGGGGCAGCAGGGGATGAAGGTGTGGGAGGCAAGAATGAGTACCGACCCCCTGCTGGGTTCATCTGCACTTCCTATTTCCGGGCTCCTATCCCCGGTGCAGCTCGAACACCGTGATTTCGGGCAGGAAGCCCACCCGGCCGGGGTAGCCCAGGTAGCCCAGGCCCACGTTCACGTACAGGTACTGCCGGCCCTGCCGGTAGAGGCCAGCCCACTGCTTGTACACGTACTGCACCGGGCTCCACTTCATAAACGGCAGGTTCACCCCGAACTGCATGCCGTGGGTGTGGCCGCTCAGCGTGAGGTCGATGTCGGGGTAGCTCAGCACCTGCGCTTCCCAGTGCGAGGGGTCGTGCGAGAGCAGAATTTTAAAGGGCGCGTCGCCGCTGCCGGCATGGGCGCGGGCCAGGTTGCCGTACTTCGGGAAGTTGGCGTGGGAGCTCCAGTTCTGCACGCCAATGATGGCGATTTTCTCCTCCCCGCGCTCAATAATCTGGCTTTCATCCAGCAGCAGGCGCCAGCCTATTTTGGCGTGGTTCTGCATCAGGCGCTCCAGGTTCGCGCGCTTGGCCTCGCGGCTGGGCCACTGCACGTAGTCGCTATAGTCGTGGTTGCCGAGGATGGAGAGCTTGGGCAGGCTGGACTGAATCTGGCTCAGGGCCGCAATGTGGGGCTCGACCTCCGGGGCGAGATTGTTGACCAAGTCGCCGGTCATCACAAACAGGTCCGCTTTCTGCGCGTTCATCAGCTGCACGGCCCGCTGCAGCGGCTCTACGGAGGCAAAGGAGCCCGTGTGCAGGTCAGTGATTTGCAGAACTTTAAAGCCCTCGAAAGCCGGTGGCAGGTTGGGAAAGCGCAGCTTCACCCGGCGCACCTGGTAGTCGGTGGCGCCCTTCACCAGGCCCCAGAGCAGGGCCGCGAACGGAATGGCGCCCAGCGCCAAGGCCAGCCGGCTCACAAACTGGCTGCGGCTGAGCAGGGCCTGCTGGCCGGCGGCGCCGGCATTCTCGGGCCTCGCTCCCTGAAAAAACAGGCGCGCCGTGAGCCGGGTCACGTCTTCCACCAGCAGGGGCAGCATCACAATCAGCTTGCCGGCCAGCAGCAGCAGGGGCAGGCTCATCAGGTAGGGCTTGAGCGCGACGGCGCCGGTTTGCCGGGTCGAGCCGGCCCAGATGGCCAGGGCCCAGGAGCCCACAGTGAGCAGCCAGTAGCCCAGCGCCAGCAGGCGGCGCCCGCCGGCCGAGCCGGGCGGGAAAGCGGTGCGCACGGCCCAGTAGCCGTAGAGTTCGGCCAGCACAATCAGGCCCAGGAAAATCCAGAAGAAAAGCGGACTGCGCACGGAAAGCTCGGTTAGCGGAAAGACAAAGTTCTGGCTTTAACGGCGGGCCCGGGCTTTTGCTTTATTTTTCGGCCTCCCAATTTGCCTTCCTCTCATGGAACTGTCTGACCACGAGC
>CAXUEM010000106.1:8508-8811 GCA_964249885.1 uncultured Hymenobacter sp.
GGTTGCCGCCCGCGAGGTGATGCACGGCGCGCAGCCGCGCCCGCCCCGTCGGCGCTGGGCATCAAGAGCTGGGCTGAGGACGACCGGCCCCGCGAAAAGCTCATGAGCAAGGGCCTGGCCGCGCTCTCCAACGCCGAGTACCTGGCCATTCTGCTCGGCTCGGGCACCACCAAGCTCTCGGCCGTGGACGTGGGCAAGCTGGTTCTCAATGCCGCCCAAAACGACCTCAACGCCTTGGCCCGCTTTTCCCTGAAGGAACTGATGCGCCAGAAGGGAATAGGCGAGGCCAAGGCCATTACCATC
>CAXUEM010000106.1:8821-9064 GCA_964249885.1 uncultured Hymenobacter sp.
TGATCATTTGAATGAGCTGGCCCGGCTCAGGATCATGCAGTTGGGCCGGATTCCGGGCATCGGCGAGGCGCGAGCCATTACCCTCGTGGCCGCGCTGGAGCTGGGCCGGCGGCGCAAGGAGCAGGGCGCCACTAAGCGCACGACCATCACCTGCTCCAAGGACATCTACCAGCTTGTGCGCCCGCACCTCATGGACTTGCCGCACGAGGAATTCTGGGTGATTTCGCTTAACCGCGCCAACAT
>CAXUEM010000107.1:0-4790 GCA_964249885.1 uncultured Hymenobacter sp.
CAGCGGCAGCCTGGCTGGTTTTGCGGCTCAGGGCGGCACGGCGCTCGTGCCAGGCCAGCTGCTGCTGCCAGTGCTCGGCCGCCAGCCGGGCCTGACCCACCTGCTGGCCGGTCTGGTCTAGGCGACTGATTTTTTCGGCCAGCTCATCGGCCGAAACCAGGCGCACGGCCCCGAGCTGGTCCTGCAGCCGCTGCTGGGCGGCGGCTTCGGCACGGTGGCGCTCGTGGGCGTTTCTCGACAGCTCCTTGTAGATGCCCGTGCCGGTCATGCGCTCCAGCAGGTCGGCGCGGTCGTCGTCTTTGGCCTTGAGAAACTCGGCAAAGCCGCCCTGTGCCAGCAGCACCGAGCGGGTGAACTGCTCGTAGCTCATGCCAGTCAGCTCCTCGTTTTTGGCAATGCTCTCGTTGATTTTCTGCATCTGCCAGTCGCCGGGCAATTGGGGTACGGGGACCACCTGCATGCTCACCTTGGGTGTGCCGTCGGCTTTTTTGAAGGCGCGCTGCATGTTCCAGCGGGCCAGGTAGCGGCGCGGGCCCACCTCGTACACTACTTCGGCCCAGCTGTCGGTGGCGCCGTGGCTGCTCAGGGCCTGGCCGTTTTTCTGGCGCGGCGTCTCGCCGTACAGGGCCAGTGTGATGGCATCGAGCAGGGTGGTTTTGCCCGCGCCGGTCGGGCCGCTGATGGCAAACAGGCCGCAGCCCTCGAGCGGGGCCGCCTCAAAATCGAGCCGGTGCGGCAGGCGCCCGCGCAGGGAATTAAGGTTGAAGCAGGCGACGGAAATAATCTTCATAAGTACTAGCGAGCAGCGCAGCCCGAGGATGCGATTGAGTCGGCCGCTGCCCCCTGCTGGCCATTTCGTAATCAGGTACTGAGCGGCTGCCGGGCCGGCCAGCAGGGGGTAGCGGCAGAAAAACAACGCGCCGCTGGTTGGTCGGCCGGTTGGCTGCTGGGTTGCCTCAGCGAATGGGCACCGACGCGGCCTACTTGGCGACGACCTCCTTTTCGGCCGGCTGGTAGGCCTGCAACTCCAAAAAAGTGGCTAACAATTCCTGCTGTGCCGTCTCGTCGTAGTTTTTGGTGGCCAGCAGCTGCTCGAACACGGTGCGCGGTGTCAGCTCATCGAGGTGGGGCGCGGCGGGCTCCGGCGCGATTAGCAAGCTGAACGCGGTGGCTTCGGCGACGGGCGCCTCGGCCAGCTTGCGGGCCGTGAGCACGCGCAGGCGGCCATTAGTTTGTAGCCAGGCTTCCCGAATCTGGTCCTGCACCACGGCCCAGGGCAGGTCCGACTCGACGGCTACTTCGGCCCAGGCTTCGTGGGCGTAGCCTTCGTTGTCGTGCTCGCCTATTTGCTGGATTACTTGGTCCAGCGGGCCCCGAAACCGGCGCAGGCGCCGGGTGCAGGGCACATCCAGGGCTTGCACCGCGGGGCAACCCGCGCCGCGGAAGGTGAGCAGCAGCACCTGCTGCGGGTGGCTGGTCTCGGAAAACGAGAGCGGAATGGGAGCGCCGCAGTAGCGGATGTGGGCCCGGCCCCCGACCACCTGCGGCCGGTGCAGGTGCCCCAGGGCCACGTAGTCGAAGGTTTCGGGGAAAGCGTCGGCCGTAATCTGGCCCAGCGTGCCCACGTGAATGTCGCGCTCGGCGTCGCCGGCCGTGCCGCCGGCCGCAAACAGGTGGCCCGTGGCCAGCACCGGCACATTCTGGGCGCGGTAGTCGGGCAGCAGGGCGGCCAGCCGCTGGTAATGAGCCGCGATGCCCTCGCGCAGCCGGGCTTCGCGCTCGGCGGTGGTTTCGCCGGCCACGAGGTGGCGCACGTCGGCGTCGCGCAGAAACGGCACGGCCGCCACCACTAGGCGCGGCTCCGCGGCGCCGTGGGGCAGCACTAAACACTGCTCCTCGAACTGCGCCGGCACGCCGCCCACTACGTGCACCCGCAGGGCCTTGAGCAACGAGGCCGAGGCGTTGAGCGTGGCCGCCGAGTCGTGGTTGCCACCCACCAGCACCACATCGTGGCAGGTTTGGGAATTGCGCAGCCGGGCCAGGAAGTTGTAGTACAACTCCCGCGCCGCTGCAGGCGGATTGGCAGTGTCGAACACGTCGCCCGCTACTACTAACACTTCAACCTGCTCACGTTCAATAGTTTCGAGCAGCCAGTCGAGAAAGCAATGGTGTTCATCGAGGCGCTCGTGCCCCTGCTGGAAACGTTGGCCCAGGTGCCAGTCGGCGGTGTGAAGAACGCGCATGAGATTAGGATAATCTCAAAGATACCTCAGCGGGGCACAAACGGAAAAATCGAAAGTCCATGCTATATCTGAGAAACTAAGCGCTAGACAGGGAAATGAAAAACCGCCAATTCCGCCCTTGCTCCAAGTCGAGCAGGTATAATGCTGGTACCTATTCCTTTCGAAACATACAGCGGGCATGCCCCCAGTTCATACCAACCTTTGAGGTACTTCCCACTTCCTGGCGGCCGGAAAGGAGCATAGCCTAGCAGGGTAATTTGCCCCCCATGCGTGTGACCTGAGAGAATGCAGTCGATGCGTAAACCCTTAGTAGCAAACGCGGCAATGCGGGCACTATATTCGGGGCAATGATTCAGGACAATGTGGTAGTCGCTCAATTGAAATCCGCTGACTGCTAATCCCAAATTAGCATTGCCACCAACATAGTCATCCAGGCCCGTGATGGATATTGTTCTTCCCTGAAGAGAATACTGACTTGTTTGGTTTATTAGTAAAGCACAGTTGTGCTGATTGTAAATGCTTTTTAGTTGAATCAAATCGACTTTACCCCAATATTCCCAATTTCCTAATATAGCAACCTTCTTGATGTCAAAATCTATCAGCTTAAAGAAATCATGCATTAAGAGTGTGTTAGCCGCTTCGTCCAGTGCATCGCCGGTTATTACAACAAGGTCAGGCCGCAGCTCATTGATTTTGCGCGTTAAGCGAATTATCTGAGAGTTTATTGATTGCAGGTGTAAGTCTGAAATCTGAACAAGCTTGATAGTGGGAGCTTGCGCATTGGCACCACGTAGATAGAATTCGTTGACTTCAAACAAGTATTTCTCTGCCCAGAACGCATCTGCTGCAACTATTCCGGCTATGCCAGCTAAACCATACTTAACAAAAAGTCGTCGTGATTTTAACACAAAGGCGAATCGAAAATAAACTTCACATATTTATGTGAAAATGCCTTCTAGTAGCTTCTGTAATTACTTCAATAGCTCCGCTAGACCACACCTTACAGCGGCTACTACACGGCCACCCGCTGAAACTCGTTCACGGCCTCGCTTAAGTCAAATACCTCCGTGCCCGGCAGCGCGGCTTGCACAATGCTGGCGCCCGCGGCGGAGCGATAGCCGCCGGCGCAGTGAATGAGCACCGGCTTGCCGGTAGGAATTTCGGCGGCGCGCTCGCGAAGCTCAGGCAGCGGAATCAGCAGGGCATTATCAAACAGCGGCTCGCGGGCCTCGGTGCGGTTGCGGATGTCCACGATGGTGTAGGCCTCGGGGTTTTGGCGCACCTGCTCGGCGCTGGGTGGGGTAGGGGCGGTGGCGGCCAACTTGCTCGGGGCCAGCAGGGTGGCTTTCACGTTGCCCTCGTAGCCGATTTTGGCTGATTTGCGCAGCACCGCGTCCAGCGCAATTTGGGAGTCGGCCAGCAAGTAGAACTTTTCCTTGGGGCCGACGACCGAGCCGAGCCAGGTTTCAAACTTGCCGCCGTCCATGAGGTTGAGGGCGCCGGGCAGGTGGCCGGCGCGGAACTTGGCGGCCGGGCGGGTGTCGATGATGAGCACGCCGGGCTCGGGCTGGGCGTCGAGGCCAAGGCGGGGCACGGCGCGCAGGCTGTCCTCGAAGCTGGGGGCACCCTGACGGTTGAGTTGCACGTCGTGGCCGAAATACTTGGGCACGAAGGGCTGGTCTTCGAGCAACACCTTTACGAACTCCTGCTCGCTCATTTTCTGCAGGGCGTAGTTGGTTTTCAGCTCCTTGGCGATAGTGCTGTCGAGGTCGGGCGAGGTGGTTTTGCCGCAGAGCGAGCCTGGGCCGTGGGCTGGGTAGACCTTGGTGGTGCCGGGCAGGGTCATCAGCTTCTGGCGGGTGCTGCGGTAGAGCTGGGCGGCGAGTTGCTCGCGGGCGTGGCCGCCCACGGCCTCTTCCTCGCGCAGGTCGGGCCGGCCCACGTCGCCCACAAACAGGGTGTCGCCGGTGAAGACGGCGCGGGTCTGAGCCAGCTCATCGAGCAGCAGCACGGAAATAGAGTCGGGCGAGTGGCCGGGCGTGTTCAGGGCGTGCAGCTCGACGGTGCCGAGCTTGATTCGGTCGCCGTCGTCGAAGGTTTTGTGGGGGTAGCGGGCCCCGACGAGCTTGCTGCAGTGGATGGTGGCATCGGTTTCCTGGGCAATTTCCAGGTGCGAGCTCACGAAGTCGGCGTGGGGGTGGGTTTCAATTACGGCCACGAAGCGGGCCTCGTGCTCGTCGGCGAAGTCGTAGTAGGGCTGGGGGTCGCGGCCGGGGTCAATGACGGCCACTTTGTTGCCCGAGCGCACGGCGTAGGAAGCGTGGGCCAGGCCCTTGTCGTAAAACTGCTGAATCTGCACCGCCGGGGCGGTGCTACTACTGGGTAAGGGCATGATAGTGAAGGAATAAACGGACGTTTTGGCTAAGCAGAAGCGTAGAGTGGACCGGCGTAAAGGCCGGCAGGTAAGCAGGTCAAATATAAGAAAGCACGCAGAAGTTCAGTTGGGGCGGCGCTTGGCCGGTGCCAGCAGGGGGTAGCAACGCAAAA
>CAXUEM010000107.1:4800-9053 GCA_964249885.1 uncultured Hymenobacter sp.
AAAAAAGCCCCGGCCAGCTGGCCGGGGCTTTTGCGCCTGTGCAAATAGGCTGCAGGTTAGCTCTTTACTTTCAGCTTGGCCTTGCCGTCTTTCGTCTTCGGGCCGCGGGCCTGCTTGGCGCGGTCGTGCTGCTCGTCGCGCAGCTTGTCGTAGCTGGCGTAGAGTGCGGCGCCGAGGGCGCTTTGCAGCTGGCCGTCGTATTTGGCTTTCACGGCCTGCAGCTCGGCGCGGCCGGCTTTGCGGTCGGCGCTGGCAGCGTACTTGGCTTTGAGCGTTTTCATTTCCTGCGCCTGAGCCAGGAAAATGCTTTCAACTCGGGCCTCCTGGTCGGCGGTCAGGCCCAGGTCTTTGGCCAGCTTGGCGGCGCGGCGGTCGGCTTTCTGGGCGGGCGTTTTAGCGGGCTTGGCTTGGCGGCCGGCTTCGCGCATGCCGAAGCGGCCGTCGCGGGGCTGCGGCGTGGGCCGCACGTCGGTGCCGGTGGCAGGAGCGGTGGTGGTCGGGGTTTGGGCGGTGGCAGCCGACAGGCTCAGGGCCAGGACGCTCAGGGCCAGCAGGGTCTTTTTCATGGGATGATATAAGAAAAGATGAAGGGGTAAGCGGGATAATCTGGCGGTTGGATGCCGGTCCCCGGGGCCGGGTTTAATCAGCTCCGCAAAGTCTTTTTACAAGAGCCGGGCCAAACGCCGGGCGCGGCCGGACCGGCCGTTGCCGGGCAGCGGGCGACGGGTGCCCCGGCGCCGGACTAAATAGCCCAAAACCGGCCCGGAGTTAATTTGCTGCCTATATTTCGGCCCCCTCGCTGATTTTAATTGCGAATTTGATTTAAAAGCGGCGGCTGCACTTCCATTTTATCACCTTCTTCGCTCAACATCCCTACCACCTTTACTCCTCTACATGCCATCCATTTTTGCTAGAAAACCCCTGGCTACGCTCCTCGGCGAGGCCAACTCCACGGGCGAGGGCGCGCTCAAACGCACGCTCGGCGCGGGCAACCTCGTGGCCCTGGGCGTGGGCGCCATTATCGGGGCCGGTTTGTTTGTGCGCACCGCCGCCGCGGCGGCGCAGGCCTCAGGGCCGGGCGTGACGCTGGCCTTTATCGTGGCGGCCATCGGCTGCGCGTTTGCCGGCCTGTGCTACGCCGAGTTTGCCGCCATGATTCCCATTGCCGGCTCGGCCTACACCTACGCCTACACGACGATGGGCGAGTTTGTGGCCTGGATTATCGGCTGGGCCCTCATTATGGAATACGCGCTGGGGGCGGCTACGGTCAGCATTGCCTGGAGTGAATACTTGAACAAGCTCCTAGAGGTCTTTGGCATTCATATGCCGTATAATCTGAGCCACTCACCCTTCGAAAGCGCGGTGGTGAACGGCGTGACCGAGCACGGCCTGCTCAACCTGCCGGCCCTGTTCATCATCGTGATGCTGAGCCTGCTGCTGATTAAGGGCACGCAGGAGTCGGCTACGTTCAATGCCATCATCGTAGTGGTGAAAGTGGCCATCGTGCTGATTTTCATTGCCGTGGGCTGGCAGTTCATCAACCCCGCCAACCACACGCCCTACCTGATTCCGGAAAACGCCGAGCCCGTGAAGAACGCCGCCGGCACGGTGGTGCGCTCCTACGAGGCCTGGAACAAGCACGGCTGGGGCGGGGTGCTGGGCGGTGCGGCCATCGTGTTCTTTGCCTTTATTGGTTTCGACGCCGTGAGCACGGCCGCGCAGGAAGCCAAAAACCCCAAGCGCGACATGCCCATCGGTATTCTCGGCTCGCTGGCCGTGTGCACGGTGCTGTATATTCTGTTCGGACACGTGCTGACGGGCGTGGCCAACTGGCGCGAGTTTGCCGACCCGGCCCTGGGCGGCGAGGCCTCGGTGGCCTACGCTATCAAGGCGCACATGACCGGCTACGAGTGGCTGAGCACGGCCGTAACGGTGGCCATTCTGGCCGGCTTCTCTAGCGTAATTCTGGTGATGCTGATGGGGCAGAGCCGGGTGTTCTTCTCCATGGCCAACGACGGCCTCATGCCCAAGGCGTTCTCGGACTTGCACCCCAAGTTCCGCACGCCCTACAAGTCGAACCTGGCGTTGCTGGTGTTCGTGGGCGCGTTCGCGGCGCTGGTGCCCGGCTCGGTGGCCGGCGACCTGACCTCGTTCGGCACCCTGCTGGCCTTCGTGCTGGTGAGCATCGGCGTGTGGCTCATGCGCCGCTCCGACCCCGAGCAGCCCCGGCCGTTCCGTTCGCCACTGTCCACAGCTGCTTTCCCGCTGGTGCCGGTGCTGGGTGCCGGTATCTGCCTGGCCATGATTGGTGCCCTCGACGACAACACCAAGAAGCTGGCTGTCATCTGGATGCTGCTCGGCATCGTGGTGTACTTCATCTACGGCAAGCGCAACTCCAAGCTGCAGCAGGGCATCGTGGTGGTGCCCAAAGAGATGGACGAGCAGGCCTTCATCGAGCCCGACCCGAACAACAAGTAAGTTGCGCTAGTCGCTGAATGCAAACACCCCCTGCTGGCACTGTCCAGCAGGGGGTGTTTTGGTTATTTTCGGCGTAGCTTGAGCGGCAACTACTATTTTACTGACTATGAAAACCCGGCGCAAATTTCGGCTATCTGGCCTGCTGACCTTGGTGGTTTTGAGCGGGAACTTGGCGGGGTGCGACCCTTGCGAGGATACTTACTGTGCCCCCTGTTCTGATTTTACAAACGACGTACAGTTGCTCGTTGACAGCGACAGCCTGCAAAGTGGGTTTCGCAAGTCGGAACTCAACGGCGCCTACATAGTACGCTACGCGCGGCCTGATTTTGCGGCGCCACTGGATACGGTGCGTCAGGGCCGTGGGGAGAAAAGGTTTAACCCCTTCACCTTTAGCCTGCAGTTTATACCTTGGCCTACGCGCCCCGCCGCGCCGGCTATTCAGGATTACACCGGCTACAATTACCGCCTCGTGCTGCCTCGTGCCGGCCGGACTTATGCTTTCAGTGAGCTTGATGTGGAAAGCAAGATAGAGAGTGAGGGCTGCTGCAATTGTCCGACTAATGTCCGGCGGCGGTTTGCGCTCAACGGGCAGCAGGTGGTGCCCGATGGCAGTGGCCCGCAGGCCGTCACCGTGCTCCGGCGCTGAAGCTAAGCGCCTCGTGCCCCCTACTTAGCCGCCGTTACCTCGCTCTGCAGCTTAATCACCCGGTCGCCGTCTTCCTGCACAATCACAAAGGCCGGGTTTTCGGGCGTGCCGTTGCGGTGAATCTTGCTGCCCTTGATGGTTTTCTCAACCGGCTCCTTGTGCACTTCCTCAATCTTGCCGGTGGCCGTGCCCGTGCCGTATTTCCAGGAAACTTTGCTGCCTTTGCGCATAACGAAATAGGGGAAAAGAGGTGAAAGCGCCGGCCCCAATGTCCGGGCCGAAAGCGCTTAGTAACTACCGGTTTCGAGGCCAAACGGTTGCGGCCGGCGCGGCCAGCAGGGGGTAAGCGCCGGCCAAGGGCCGGCCCGCGCCGCTCTGCGCTGCCGGCTTGCCGTAACTTGCGCCTTCTTGTTTTTCCGGCGCCCATGCTATTTCGTCTTCGATTTTTACCGCGGCTATTCTTCCTGCTGACCCTGCTGGCCGCCCAAGTCAGCCGCGCCCAAACCGCCCTGACGCCCGACGAGCGCGCCCAGTACGGCATTATCAGCCGGGCCTCGGGGCGGGCGCTGGACGTGGAGCGGGCATCGGTCAAAAACGGCGCCCCGGCCGTGCAGTGGGAGTTCACGCACGCGCCCAGCCAGCAGTGGCAGCTGGTCCCGATTCGGGCCGGCGGCGAGTACTACCGGCTGCAGGTGAAGCACAGCGGGCAGTGCCTGACCCTGGACCGGGCCGGCGAAAACGCGCCCCTGGTGCAGCGCCCCTTCAGCGGGGCCACGAACCAGCAGTGGCGGCTGGTGCCGGCGGGCCCGGCGGGCTCTTTCGTGCTCGAAAACCGCGCCGAGGGCCTGGTAGCGGGCCTCGCGGCGGCCGACAAGTTCAACGGCACCACCATCGTGGCGCAGCGGGCGGCGGGCCGGGCCAGCCAGCAGTGGCGCCTGTTTCGGCTGCGCCTGAACCTGGACCAGAGCGGCGCCGGCTTTGCCCCGCCGCAGCCGCTGGGCGCGGGCGTCAACTCCGTCGGCAACGAGCTGCAGCCGGTGCTCAGCCCCGACAACAGCACGCTCTACTTTGCCCGCACCCGCTTTGCCGGCAACACCGAAGGCAACGTGGAGTCGGGCGACATCTGGGT
>CAXUEM010000108.1:0-9030 GCA_964249885.1 uncultured Hymenobacter sp.
GGCTGAGCTGCTGCACCATCTCGTCCTGCTGGCTTTTGAGGCTGAGCAGGTTTTTGTTTTCGGCCAGCTGCGAGCCCAGCAGGCTTTGCTTGCGCTGCTGCTGGCGCGTGAGGCCCGTGAGCTGCTGGTTGAGCTGCTGCTGGGTGCCCACGATGCGCCGGGCCTGGGCCTGCCGCTGCTCGGTGTACTGGCGCACGTAGCGCAGGCGCAAGGCAAACTCATTGAATGAGTCCGAGGCAAACAGAAACATGAGCCGGTTGAAGCCGTTGGCCGTTTTCGAGGCGCCGTAGAGCAGGCGGGCGTACTCGGCGCGCAGCTCGGCCAGGGTTTGCTGGGTTTGCTGCACCTGCTGCACGGTCTGGCGCACGCCGGTTTCCAGGCCCTGCAGCTGGGTGCTGATGTCGCGGATAACCGTCTTTTTGACCGTCAGCTTTTCCTTGATGACGTTCAGCTCGCCCAGCGAGGCCTGCTTTTTCTGGGTGGTCTGGTTCAGCACCCGGCTCGTCTCCTGAATCTGGCGCAGGTTGCGGCGGCGCTCGCGCTCCAGCTGGGCCTTGCTCTTGGCCGGGCCGGGCTGCGGCTTGCGCTGCTGCGCGGCGGCCGGCGTGGTGGCGGGCAGCAGCAGGCCCAGCAGCAGGCCTAGCCGCAGCAGCACCCGCAGCCCGAGCCAAATCACCGTCGGCTCGCGCTTTGCCTGCCCCTTGCTTGTTCTGATTCCGGCCACGGGCTATTGACTTGCTAAAATGACCCGCAGTTGCGGCACTGAAACAGCATTACTTAAGATAAAGACCTCGCTGACCCCCTGCTGGCTGCCAGGCTTGCCTTGCCCGGGGGCTTTTGGCCAGCCAGCAGGGGGCTACTTGCGAATGCGCCGGTACTTGGGCGAGATGACAAACGGAAAGTTCAGCCGCTCGCGGTCCAGGTCGATTTTCGCGTAGTTGATGGCCACGGTACTCGTGACCGGGCCCTTGGTGCCGGGCTGCCGGGCCTGCACAAACGTGGCGTGAGCAAAGGCCTGATTCGTTGGCTCCACGGGCCGGAAGTCGGAGTAGTCCACGGTCAGGCCGCGCGGCGTGGCGCTGTCGGTTACTTTCAGCTGCTGCAGGCGGCCGTTGCCGAGGTTGATAAGCTGCTCCAGCTGCAGCGTGGCCTGTGGGTAGCTCACGCGCTGCCGGCCCGGCTCGGCCACCACGGTGGGCGCCGTGCCGTTGGGGGCCGGAAAATAGTCGCCCAGCAGCACGGCCTGCACCTGCTGAAACGTGACGGGCACGCCCAGCAGCTGGCTCAGGTACTCGTAGCCGCCCACGAAATATTCCCGCTGCAGCGGCATCACCACCCGCACCGAGTCGGGCGTGAGCAGGGCCCGCACGCCCTCGATGCCCACCAGCGAGCCGGAAAGCCAGATGGCGCTGTCGCGGCGGATGCGCAGGCTCATGTTGGCCGACTGCTGCTGGCCGTTCATGTTAATGAGCAGCTTGCCCTTGGCCTTGAGGTAGCGGAAGGTGGTATTTTTGGCTTGCACGGCCGGCTCCACGGGCCGCGCCGGCACCACTACTCCCGACTTGGCCGGCACGACCCGCCGGCAGGCTCCCATCAATGTGCAATTGACAATGAGCAATGAGCAATAAACCCAGGGGCGTGCTTTAGAATAAAGCTTTTTCAAATCAGAAATTAACTGATTGCCAATGGGCAGCGTCTGCGAATTACTCATTACTAATTGTTAATTACTCATTACCAAAAGCTACTCGTAGAGCTTGCGGTCTTTGATTTTGCGCTCCAGCTGGGCCGAGCCGGGGCCAGCCCGGCGGGCGCGCTGCCACTCGGCCACGGCTTTTTCGGGCTGGTTGAGCTGCCAGAGTACGTCGCCGTAGTGCTCAATGACGTCGGCGTCGGTGCTGGTTTTCAGGGCCTGCTCCAGCGCCTGCCGGGCCCCAGTATAGTCCTGCTGCTTATACAAGACCCAGGCATACGTGTCCAGGTAAGTGGCGTCGGTCGGAAAGCGCTTCAGCAGCTTGGTCATCAACTCCTTGGCCCGGTCGAGCTTCTGGCCGCGCAACGCCAGGAAATAGCTGTAGTTATTGGCGGCCTGGGCGTTGTTGGGGTCGGCCAGCAGGGCAGCTTCGTAAGCCGCGTCCGACTTTTCGTAGTCTTTAAGGCTGTGGTAGGCGTCGCCGAGCTGGGCATCGAACTGCGTCCGCAGTTCAACGTTGTCCAGGGCCAGCTTGCGACCCTGCTCCAGCACTTTCACGCCGCGGGCCGGCTGCCGGCGCTGCACCTGCGCTACGCCGTTATAGAACCAGAGCACGGCTTGGTTCGGAAACAGTTCCAGGGCCCGGTCGGTGTGAGCCAGCAGGGAGTCGGGCTGGTTCAGTTCGGCGTCGAGGCTGACTACCTGCTCCCACACTTTGAACTTGGAATTATCGTAGCGCAGAGCTTTAAGATAGAGGTCCCGGGCCTCGCGGCGGTGGCCGGTCAGGCTCTCGATGTCGCCGGCCACGGCGTAGGCTTTGGCTTCCTTGGGATGGCTCAGCACGGTGGTGGCGGCCAGCGCGCGGGCCGTCTCGTTTACCTCGGCCTTGGGGCTGGGCAGCTGCTTGAGGTAGCTCAGCAGGATGCGCACCTGCTCATCAATGCCCAGGGCCGGCGAAGCAAAAGCCAGCTTGAGCTGCTGAGCGCTGCCGCCGGGGTTGTTCTGCTGGCGGTAGGCCTCGGCCAGAATCAGGTGGGCCTGGGCGTTGCCAGGGTCCAGCTGCAAGGCCTGCTCGGCCACGCGAATGGCGTCGGGCAGGCGGTTGTTGTTGGCGTACAGCTCGGCCTGAGCCAGCACGTAGCGGCTTTCGCCGGGGTTGGCCTGCATTAGCTTTTCGCCTTCCTGCACGGCGGCGGTCAGGTTGCGCTGGCGCAGGTATATCTGCTGCTTTTTGAAGGCAATTTCATCGACGGCGCCAAACTGCTTTTCGGCCTGGTCGAGGGTGGCCAGGGCTTCGGGCAGCTTGTTCTGGGCCAGGTACAAATCGGCCAGATTGAACAGGTAGGTGCCGGCGCCGGGCACCTCGCGCACCAGCGTGGCGTAGGTACGCGTGGCCGCCTCGTATTGCTTCTGGTTGGCCTGCACCTGGGCCAGCAGCAGGTAGTAGTAGGTATTCTTAGGCTCCAGGCGCACGGCAGCCTCGGCGTAGGCGGTGGCGTCGCGCAGGTTGCCGCTGAGCATGTTGGCCTCGGCCAGCTTGTAGTTGATGGCCGCGTTGTTGGGCGCAAACTGGTAGGCCTTGAGCAGCTTTTCCAGCGCCTTGGGGTAGTCCTCCAGCAGCACGAACTTCACACCCTCCACAAACAGGGCCTCACTCTGCTCGTGGTCGCGCTCCGAAAGCGTGGGGCCCGGCTGGTGGGCCTCGGCTACCAGCCGGCGGGCCAGCTCGCGGCGCTCCTTGCGGCTCAGCTTTGCCGGCTCGGTCCGGGGCCGGACGGCCGGCGCCTGAGCCAGGGCACACCCCGTCCAGGCTCCCAGCAGCAAAGACAAAAGCAGCAAACGACGCATGAGAAGGAAGCCGCTCAAAGCAAGCCGGCCAAATAAGATACGCAAAACGCTGGCGTAACGTGCAAAGGTAACGCTTCCGTTTGGAGAGAATAGAAATAAAAACAAAACCGTCGGGCGGCCTGCGCATGGCGCGGGCTGCCCGACGGTTTATCGGCAAAGCGCTACTCAGATTTGAAAGCCTCAGACGCGCAGCTGGTTGTAGTCGCCTAGGCTCAGGTCGTGGGGGGTGCCGGTCACGCTGGCGTGGTTGCCGACCATGGAATTGGTGATGGTGGTGTCAAGCACCGAGGCCGACTCCTGCAGGATGGAATTGCTCAGGCGCGAGTCGCGCACGTTGGCGCTTTTTCCCAGGCTCACGTGCGGGCCCACCACCGAGTTGGTGATGATGGCGCCGTCGGCGATGTACACCGGCTCAATCAGCACCGAGTTGGTGATGATGGCCGAGTCGGACACCAGCTTTTCGCCGCGCTCTTTGAGGTATTCCAGGTAGCGCTGATTGGTGAACACCGTGGCGTCCTTGTTGCCGCAGTCCAGCCACTCGGTCACCTGGCCGGGCACGAACAAGGTGCCCTGGTTTTTCATGTTTTCCAGGGCATTGGTCAGCTGGTACTCGCCTTTGTCCTTGATGTCATTATCCAGCAGGTACTGCAGCTCGCGGCGCAGGTACTCGCCGTCCTGGAAGTAGTAGATGCCGATGATGGCCAGGTCCGACACAAACTCTTGGGGCTTCTCTACGAACTCGGTAATCTGGCCCTGCTCGTTGAGCTTGACCACGCCAAACGGCTTGGGGTCGTCTACCTTCTGCACCCAGATGGTAGCGGCCACGCTATTATCAAGTTGGAAATCAGCCTTGAAAAGCGTGTCGGCAAAGGCTACCACCAGCGGGCCGCTCAGGGATTCCTGGGCGCAGAGAATGGCGTGGGCCGTGCCCAGCGGCTCGTCCTGGTACACGATGGTGCCGCGGGCGCCCACCGACTCGGCAATGGCCACGAGGCTTTTCTCGACGGCCGCGCCGAAGCTGCGCCCGATGATGAAAGCCACCTCCTCGACGTCGTCGCCGCAGACCTTGGCAATGTCCTCGACCAGGCGCTGCACAATGGGCTTGCCGGCAATGGGAATGAGCGGTTTGGGAACGGTGAGCGTGTGGGGGCGCATGCGCTTGCCCATGCCGGCCATCGGGACGATGATTTTCATACGGGGTGTATTGGGAGAATTAGGTAGGTAAAAGTAGGTAGCGCGGTAGTTAGAGCTCAGAACGTAGAACGCAGAGCTTAGACTTTAAGAGGCAGAATGCAGCTCTCCTGAACAGGTCTAAGCTCGGAGGTCTACGTTCTAAGTTTTCCATCCAGCAGGTCCGCCAGCACGGCCGGGTCTACGTTGCCGCCCGTCACGATGGCCACCGTGTGCCGGGCCAGCGGCAGCTCCGGGCGGTGATACAGCCAGGCGGCCAGCGGCAGGGCCGCCGTGGGCTCAACCACGAGGCGGGTTTCGGTGAGCAGGCGGCGGGCGGCGGCCCGGATTTCATCTTCGCTCACCGTTACGATATCGTCGACGTAGCGTTGGATGTGAGCGAACGTAAGGTCGCCAAGTTCGAGCGTCCGGACGCCGTCGGCCAGGGTGCGGTTGGTGTCGGCGGCGGGCCAGGCCACGATGCGGCCGGCCCGCAGCGAGGCCTGCGCATCGGCGGCCAACTCGGGCTCGATGCCAATGATTTTCACTTCCGGCCGCAAGGCTTTCAGCGCCGCCGCCACGCCGCTGATAAGGCCGCCGCCGCCCACCGGCACCAGCACCAGGTCCACGGCCGGCAAATCAGCGAAGATTTCCAGGCCCACCGTGCCCTGCCCGGCAATGACATCAGGGTCGTTGAAGGGCGGCACCAACACGTAGGGGCTGCGGGTCATGAGGCGGGCGGCCACGTCCTCGCGCCGCTCGGTAGCGGGGTCATACATCACCACCTCGGCGCCGTAGCTCCGGGTGCCCTCTACCTTCACCTGCGGCGAGTTGGTGGGCATCACAATGACGGCCCGGATGCCCAGGAGCTGGGCGGCCCGCGCCACGCCCT
The DNA here is from genome assembly GCA_964249885.1 of uncultured Hymenobacter sp. GTDB lineage: Bacteria > Bacteroidota > Bacteroidia > Cytophagales > Hymenobacteraceae > Hymenobacter. Next base: position 5,601 of record CAXUEM010000108.1, read on the forward strand.
GGGCGTGGTTGCCGCTGGAGTAGGCAATGACGCCGCGGCCACGCTCCTCCGCCGTCAGGCGCAGCAGCCGGTTGCTGGCCCCGCGAATCTTGAACGAGCCCACGGTTTGCAGGCTTTCGGGCTTGAGGTAGAGCTGCTCGCCGTCCGCCGCCGGCTCGCCGAAGGCCAGCAGGGGGGTATGCCGCACCACGCCCTGCAACCGGGTCTGCGCTTGTTGAATGTCGGAGAGCGTGACCATCTTATAAATTGATTACTAAGACACTAGACATGAGACGTTAGACATGAGAAAGCAAGCGGCAGCCTTTAGCCCGCGCCAGCAGGGGGTAGTAGTCCGAGCATTACCCGAACAGCTCTCCTGGCTCAGGTCTAACGTCTCAGGTCTTTTAAATGCCCGTGCTGCCGTAGCCGCCGGCGCCGCGCCGGGTTTCGCTCAGCGTTTCGGCGGGCTGCCACTCCACTACTTCGTGTCTGGCCACCACCAGCTGGGCAATTCGCTCGCCGTCGCGCACCTCAAAAGGCTCATTCGAGAGGTTCACCAGCAGCACCCGCACCTCGCCGCGGTAGTCGGCGTCGATGGTGCCGGGGCTGTTGACGAGGCCGATGCCGTGCTTCACGGCTAGGCCGCTGCGCGGGCGCACCTGCCCTTCGTAGCCTACCGGAATTGCCAGGCTCAGACCCGTAGGAATGAGCTGCCGCTCCAGCGGGGCCAGCGTAATGGGGCCTTCGGGCAGGTGGGCGCGCAGGTCGAGGCCCGCTGCATGAGGGGTCTGATATTCTGGCAGCGGGTGGCCGGAGTGGTTGAGAACAGGAATGCGCATGGGGCGGCAAAGATAGAATGGGGCCAGCAGGGGGTCGGCTCTCAGACCGGCAGCTGGGCCGGCGCGGCCCGGCGCGGGCGCTCGACCAGGGCCAGCAGCCCCACAAAAACCAGGCACAGCAGCGCGTGCCAAAGGTGGCGCAGCCAGTAGTCGGCGGGCACCAGCGTCTGGCTGACTACCACCAGTCCGGCCGCCAGGGCCAGCCAGGTCAGCAGCCGCGCCACGGGGTAGGGGATGGGAAAGTGCTGCTCGCCCAGGTACCAGCACACGGCAGCCATCACGAAGTAGCAAATCAGCGTGGCCCAGGCGCTGCCCACGTAGCCCAGCAGGGGGATAAGCCAGAAGTTGAGCAGCACAGTGAGCGCGGCGCCGCCGAAGCTGATGTAGGTGCCGAAGTAGGTTTTATCAGTGAGCTTAAACCAAATGGAGAGGTTGAGATAAAGGCCGAAAAACAAGTTGGCCAGCAGCAGAATGGGTACCACCGCCAGCCCGGCGCGGAAGTCTGGGCCCACCAGCAGACCAAAGTCTTCCAGATTGACGCTGATAACCACGAAGATGAGCGCGCAGCACAAGGTGAACCACTTGAGAATGAGCGCGAACGTGGCCGGCGAGTTCTTGTCGGTGCTTTGGGCGAAGAAGAACGGCTCGGCCGCGTAGCGAAACGCCTGAATGACCAGCGACATAAAGATGCTGAGCTTGTAGCAGGCCCCGAAAATGCCCAGTGCCGCCTGGTTGCTCAGGCCCGGATAGAAGCCGACCGGCAGCCAGTATTTGAGCAGCACGCGGCTCAGCATTTCGTTTACCATACCCGCCAGGCCCATCAGCATCAGCGGGTAAGCATACGTGAGCAGGGGGCGCAGGGCGGCCACCCGGGGCAGCCGGAAGCGGAAGTCGCTCAGCTCAGGCCAGAGCAGCGGCAGGTACAGGGCGTTGGCAATGAGGTTGGACAGAAACACGTAGCCCACGCCAAAGCCGGGGTCGTACACCAGCTCGACCAGCGGGCGCAGGGCCGGCAGGTAGCGGCCGGCCAGCACATCGGGGCAGAGCTTGATGAAAAACAGGTTCAGGCCCACGTTCACGGCCACATTCAGCATGCGCAGCAGGGCAAAGCGCCGGGCCTGATTTTCGAGCCGCAGCCGCGCAAACGGCAGGGCCGCCACCGCGTCAATGCCCAGAATCAGGGCCAGGTACACGAAGTATTTCTCCTGGCCCTGGTACTCCAGCACCGCCGCCAGCGGCCCGGCCAGCAGCACCAGCAGGCCGCCCAGCCCCACGCTGCTCACCAGCAGGGCGCTCAGCACCTGGTCGTAGAGCCCGCGGCGGTCGGCGCCCGGCCGATTGGCAAACCGGAAGTAGGCCGTCTCCATGCCGTAGGTGAAGAGGATATTCAGAAACGCCACGTAGGCGTACAGCTCCGTCACGATACCGTACTCTTCCCGGCCAAATACGCGGGTATAGATGGGCACCAGCAGGTAGCTGAGCACCCGCCCCACGATGCTGCTCACGCCGTAGATGGCCGTTTGGGAAGCTAATTTTTTGGCAATGCTCATTAAGAGAGTTAAAAATTAAAAATGATGAATTAAAAATGTTGCGTCAAAGCCGGCCGGCCCTAAGCTGTTGCGCCCAGCCTTGGTTGCCGGTCACTTTTGATTTTTAATTCATCGTTTTTAATTGCTGCTACTGCTACTTGCCCTCGAACCGAGCGGGGCGCTTTTCCAGAAAAGCCTGGGTGCCTTCCCGGAAATCAGCCGTGCCGAAGGCCCGGCCGAAAGCCCGCGCCTCGGCCTGGTAGCCGTCCTTGGCGGGCGCAAATACGGCATTCACGCACTCTATCACCATGCCCAGGGCCAGCGGAGCGCGGCTCAGCATCCGCGCCAGCAATTGCCGGCTGAAGCTCAGGAGCTCGGCGGCGGGCACCACGTGGTTGGCCAGGCCCAGGCGCAGGGCCTCGTCGGCTTTCAACTGGTCGGCCGTCAGCATCAGCTCCAGGGCCTTGGCTTTGCCCACCAGCTGCACCAGCCGCTGGGTGCCGCCGAAGCCGGGCAACAATCCCAGCGTCACCTCGGGCATGCCGAAGCGGGCCGTGTCGGCGGCCACGCGCACGTGGCAGGCCATGGCCAGCTCGCAGCCCCCGCCCAGCGCAAAGCCATTCACGGCCGCCAGCACGGGCTTGGTGCTTTCCTCTATCATACAAAACACTTCCTGTCCGCGCTCCGAGGCGCGCCGGGCCCGGGCCTCGTCCAAGGCGGCCAGCTCGGCAATATCGGCGCCGGCCACGAAGACCTTTTCGCCGCTGCCCGTGAGTAAAATGCCGCGCACCTGCCGGTCGTCGAGCGCCAGTTGCATGGCCCGGCCAATTTCCTCGATGGTGGCGCCGTTCAGGGCGTTGAGCTTGCTGGGCCGGTTGAGGGTAATGGTGAGAATGCCGGACGCGGCGTCCAAGTCGTAGAGCAGATTTTCGAAAGAAGAATTCATGAGGCAGGTGGGGTGGGAACAGGGTAAGAGCGTTCAAAGATAAAACCCGAACCAAGCCCGGCGCGCTGCGCCGGTTGGCCGCGCCGCGGCGGTCAGGTCAGCCCCGCCCCATTTTGGTCTGTTCTTTGCCTGAACTT
>CAXUEM010000109.1:0-4323 GCA_964249885.1 uncultured Hymenobacter sp.
CGATTGAGTTACTTTTCCGACCAAGATGTTTCGCAACGCGCTGCATGACGTTCTGATTAAAACGTCAGCGTCAGGTTGCTGTAGTAGTAAGCACCGTTGAAGCCAAACTGGGCCACGTTGCGCGAATAGGGAATTTCGCCGTTGGAATAGCTGCCGAAACGGCTGGCATCTACCCGGTCGGGGTACACGTTGGTGATGTTGTTGCCGCCTACTGTCAACGACACGGCCTTGGCCACGTTGTACACCACGGCCAGGTCGAACAGCGTTTTGCCGCTGAACTCCTGGCTGATGTGCTTCACGTAGCGGCCCGGAACGCCGGGCGTCGTGGTAGTCGGGGGCACCGGCGCAATGTTGTTGGGCTTCTCGTAGGCTGTTACGGCCCCGAAGTACGAAGCCCGGGGCGTGAGGCTGAACTTGCCCAGCGTGTAAGTAGCCGATAGCAGCACCTTTTGGCGCGGCTGGGCCTGCTCAATCAAACCGATGCTCACGGTGTCAATCAGCAGGATCCGGTTGGTAGTGCCGGCCTGCAGCTGGGCGGGCGTGGCCCCAAAGCGCGATATTTCGGTTTGGTTGAAGCTAAGGGCCAGGCTGGCGCTCAGGCGGCTGCGCTCGCTGAAATCGGTCTTGTAGGTCGTCACCAGGTCGAGGCCGCGGGTGCGGGTGTCGATGGCGTTGGTGAAAAAGCGCACCTCGCTGATGCCGTTGAAGTCCGGCGTTTGCAGCGCCCGGATGCCGCCCGGCGCCGTGCCTTTAATCAGCCGCTCGCTGTTCACGATGCGGTCGTTGATGTCAATCTGGTACGCGTCCAGCGTAAACAGCAGGTTGTCGCTCAGCTTGGCGGCCACGCCCAGGCTGTAGTTCCAGGACGTTTCGGGCTGCGGGTCGGCCACGCCCAGCGGCCCCAGGCGCGGGTCGTCGTTGCGAAGCTGCTTGGTTTGCACAATCTCGCCGCCCTGCACCGTAGAGGTGGTCACGCTGGTGAAGGTTTGCTGCAGCGAAGGCGCCCGGAAGCCCCGGTTGATGGACCCGCGCAGCGCCACGCCCTCCGTCACTTTGAATCGTCCGGCAAACTTGCCCGAGAGGTTGCTGCCAAAGTCGGAGTAGTTTTCGTAGCGCAGGGCCGTGGTCAGCAGCAGGCGCTCGGTGAGGTCGCTTTCCACGTCCACGTACACGCCCACGTTGGTGCGGGTGGTGTTCACCTCGTCTTCCGGCGCGATGCCGGGCCGGCCAGCCGAGCCCACGGTTTTGCCGCTGATGCCGCCGTTGAGGTAAGATTCCAGGCTACCCTTGGTTACCACAAACTGGTCGACGCGGAACTGGCTGCCCAGGGCTACGTTGAACGACTTGGTGCCGAACAGCCCCTCGTAGTTGCGCGACACGTTTACCTCGCTGGTGCTCTGGCCGAAGGCGCTGCGGCCCACGTAGAACCCGTCGCGGGGCGAGGCCGCGCCCATGGATGGGTTGGCCGAGTTATTCACAAACAAATCGAGGTAGTTATACCCGTAGCCGGTGCTGAAGTCCAGGTTCCAGCTTCCGGCCACCTTGCGGTTCAGGCCCACCACGGCCGAATAATCGTCGCTGCGGCCGGGCAGCTGGGGCAGGTAGCCGTCGGGGTGCAGGGGCGTCGAGTTCACCGCCGTGGGCCCGGTAGTAGCCGCGTTGCGGAAGAAGCCAAACGCCAGAATGTTCTTGCGCGAGTACCCGCCGAAGCTGTACGCCGACCAGCCGCTGCCGCCCAGCGGCATGCCCAGGTTGTAAAAGCCCTGGTAGATGTCGGCCCGGTTGCTGCCGTAGGTACCCACCTTGAAGGGCGTGCCCAGCGGCCCGTACTTGCCGCGCTCGGCCCGGATGCGGTTTTCGTTGGCTGCGGGTGCCGAGGCCGCCGTGTAGATGCGGCCGATGTAGTTGTCGGTGCGGTTGGTTTCGCCCTGGTGCTGGTACTGCAGCGTCAGATTCAGGTAGCCGGGATTTTCGGTCTGCTTGCCTAGCTTCAGGCCGTAGTTGGCGCCGGCCAGGTACTGCGCGCCGTCGCCTTCCTTCGTCACGCCGTACTGCACTTTGGCTGTAGCCACGCCCGTGCTTTTGTTCAGGCCCAGATTAATTACGCCGGCAATGGCGTCGGAGCCGTACTGGGCGGCGGCGCCGTCGCGCAGCACCTCGATGCGCTCCACGGCCAGCGAGGGCACGGCGTTCAAATCCGTCACCACCGTGCCCGAGCCCACCGTCACGTTCAGGTTCAGAGCCGAAAACTGGTGGCGGCGCTTGCCATCTACCAGCACCAGCACTTGGTCGGGCGAGAGGCCGCGCAGCGTGGCCGGGTCGGCGTAGTTGGCCACGCCGTTGATGCCGGTTTTGGCCGAGTTGAACGAGGGCGAGTTGAACTGTACCTGCTGAGCCAAGTCTACCTGGCCGGTGGCCTGCAGCTCCTTGGCGTTGAGCACGTCCACCGGCGAAGGGCGTTCCACGTCGGTGCGGGGCAGGCCGCGCGAGCCCACCACTACCACGTCGCTCAGGTCGGTGGCGCTGGCCGCGAGGCGCACCTCCACGGTGCTGCGCTCGCCCACGGCAATCTGCTGGGTCTTAAAGCCGATGGCAGAAATCACCAGCGTGGCGCCGGGCTGCACCCGCAAGCTGAACCGGCCGTCGTTGTCGGTGCCGGTGCCGTTGGTGGTGCCCTGCTCCAGCACCGTGGCGCCGGGCATGGGCTCGCCGGTTTCGCTCAGCACCCGGCCCGAAACCTGCCCGGCCTGCTGCGCCTGCCAGCTGCCCAGCGCCGGCCGGCTGGCCGCGCTGGTCAGCGGCGCCCCCAGCAGCGGCAGCGCGGCCAGCAGGGTGTAGCCGGCGAGCTGAGCGGCCCGGCGCGAAGGCCGGCGCTGGTCGGCCGCTGCGGATGGAAATCCATGAACGAGGGGAAGGAAGGAGTTTGGTTGCATAAGGTGAGAAGTGGTTGAGGGAAGAGGAGAGGGCAGGCGTAAGAGAAGGTCTTAGCCGCTATAGCAGTTTAGCAAATTCATTAAATCACTCCGGCTGGCAACCCCGTTGTTAGTGTGGTTCAGCAAGCAGGCAGCCGGACACCAAAAAAGTGACCGAAACCTTCAAGGCAAGCAAACTGACGCGGTTAAGGACAATTCCTAAGCTAAACTGAGTGCGGCGAAAGACAACTGATGAACAAGGCATTGAATATAATAAATAAGCGGAAAGAACTCTGTTGCGGCCTGTTACAGGCCAGCGAACTATACTTTTAATAAGGCTTAGCATGCCCGTCGCCGAAAAGCAGGGCCGAAGACGCCCTGCCCGGCGAAATTCAATTGCTGCTCATCAGAGTCCCAGAAAAAAGCCAGTTGGCTCTAGCCCTGACTTTGCTGTTGTGCGTTTTTTCAGTTTCTATTAATCAGGCTGCTTTATGCATTCCGCCACTATACTGCCCGCCGCTAGCTACGATTTCGTCACCGTTAAAAAAGTCTCTGGCACCGGCTCGCCCGTCGCGGCCTCCGACTGCTTGTCGGCCGAAGAGCCCCTGGAAATTCGCCTGGGCTACGAGGCCGAAAACGGCCGGCGCGAGCACCGCACCCTGTCGGTGACCATGCGCACGCCCGGCCACGACGAGGAACTGGCCGCCGGCTTCCTGCTCACCGAAGGCATCATCCAGACCCCCGCCGACCTGCTGGGCATCATTCCCTGCCCCGACGTGCACAAGGAGGAAGAAAAAGGCAACGTCGTCCGGGCCGAGCTGGCAGCGCACGTCAAAGTTGATTTCCAGGCGCTGGAGCGGCATTTCTACACCTCGTCGAGCTGCGGCGTGTGCGGCAAAACCAGCATCGCGGCCGTGCAGGCCAGCGCCTGCCCGGTGCTGCCGCCCGCCCGGCCCCTGACCACGGCGGCCGTTATTCACGGCCTGCCCGCCACGCTGCGCGAGGTGCAGGCCGGTTTCGAGCAAACCGGCGGGCAGCACGCGGCGGGCTTGTTCGCGCCCGACGGCCAGCTGCTGCTGCTGCGCGAAGACGTAGGCCGCCACAATGCCCTCGACAAGCTTATTGGCGCAGCTTTGCTGCGGGGCTGGCTGCCGCTGCACAACCAGCTGCTGCTGGTGAGCGGCCGGGCCTCCTTCGAGCTGGTGCAAAAGGCCGCCGTGGCCGGCATCCCCCTGCTGGCTGCGGTGGGCGCGCCCAGCTCGCTGGCTGTGCAGGCCGCCCGCGAGTTCGGCATGAGCGTGCTCGGCTTTGTGCGCCAGGACCGGTTCAACATCTACTGCGGTGAGGCGCGGGGGGGGGGGGGGGGGCCCCCCCCCCCCCCCCGCCCGCCCGCGGTTGGCCGCATTTTTTT